>CAZORT010000080.1:0-4774 GCA_964582575.1 uncultured Thermotogae bacterium | reverse complement strand
TGAGCATAAATATTAAGGTTCCTTGCTTCGGTCGAATGACCTCCGGTCGAAGCGATCGTTTGTGGATCGTTCGACGGTTTGTGCGTCATTCGATCGTTTGTGGATCAATGAGTGTTGAGTTCTGGGTTAAGAAAGAAAATGTAGTCGGGCTCGTCCCTGAGCCCGACCTCGGGGTCAGAGACGACCCCGAGTACCTGTTGCAAGATTTCTCCCGGGGTCTGCCCTGTGCATATACTTCAGATTCCTTGCTCCGGTCAATGACCTCCGGTCGATTCGATCGTTTGTGGATCATTGACCTCCGGTCGAAGCGACGGTTTATCTCTCTGTGCGCCTGCCTGTGCGTATTCGCACGTAGACAGGCAGACAGGCAGACTCTGTAAAGCCCCACTTTACTAGTGTTGTGTCAATTAAGAAATGTCATTTCGGCCGTAGGCCCTGTGTAATAGGATTACACGGAGCAGGGAAAATCTTTAGATTTCTCAGTCGGCAAGACTCCTTTGGAATGACAGAGTATCGTTGACATGACATTAGGCAGAGAGAGAATTGAAACTTTTATTGCTGGTTAAGTGTATATTTAAGTGAGACCAGAAAAAGGAGACCCAGGGTGCAAAATAGAATAGTAGATGAGGTAAATCTGTTGCGAAGGTCTTTGCACGGAGATAGTGAAGCGTGGGGCGAGATAGTCTGGCGTTACAAAGAAGCGGTATTTGGAATCACACTTGGAATACTGCGCCAACATGCCGACGCTGAGGATGCAACTCACGATACATTCATTCGCGCATATGATAACCTACGCCGTTACAGACTGGAGAAGAGATTCTCCACTTGGTTATTCACTATCGCTACCAATATCTGCAAGAACAGACTACGAGAGCGGCGTTACCACCCAGTTCTCTCTGCTGACCCTCAGATAGAAGAGGCAGCGCCTGATTACGCCGTAATAATCAAGCAAATGGAATTAGAGGAACGGCTGCGCAATGCACTAGCCGAATTGCCGACCAAGTATCGTGCTCCATTAGTATTACGCTATTGGAACAATCTTGCTTATAAAGAGATCGCCGAGATTTTATCGACTCCGGAAGGGACGATAAAGACATATATCCACCGTGCCAAGGTGGCTCTGAAACAAAAATTAGATAAAAGAGAGGTGATGGAAAATGCAGCACGATGATCTGGATAAAATGATTGAGGAACAATTAGCAAAGGATGTACAAGAGGAGATCTTTCGTATTGACGGGTTGGAAGATCGAATTGTCATGGAAATTTCTAACCGGCTTCCCCGTCAAAGCGGATGGGAAAGAGTAAAAGAATTTTTTGCCACACCGCGTAAACGGCGGATCGATGACCTGCTCGTCGTCGGAGTAACAGCAGTGATCTTCCTTCTTTTCGGAATGGTATTAGGGAATAGGTTGGCAGATCAATTGCCGGGCGAAGCAGTCATCCGTTTCAACGTCGAGCCAAATGGAATTGTATTTGCGCTGCTCGCGCCAGACAGAGAAGAGGTGCAGATCGCTGGGACATTCACCAATTGGGAAAAACTTCCACTTGTCGATCCGGATGGCGATGGAATATGGACAATCAGTATTGAGCTCCCGCCGGGTCGACATGAGTATGCGTTCATCGTTGATGGCCGCTGGTTTGGCCAGGATCCGATGGCCGATGATTTTGTGCGCAGTTTCGGATACTACAACTCTGTCCGCTATATCGGTGCACGGGGGGGATGAGATATGAGACAAAAAATTATTGGAATATCAGTATTTATTCTGCTCATCTTTGCCAGCACAGTTGCCGCTGCAGCAGCGGGGATACCGATATCAGAAGTAAGGCGGTTTCTGCTGCTCGAAATGGGGTTTTCGCCTGCAGGATCAATGAGAATGTGGAACGCTATCTACCGTGCAATCACAGATAACCGCCTCCAGACAGGGGAGGCGCTCTCTTTTCTTGTATTGCTCAATAGAGCGCACGGCCTCACAGCGATAAAAGAAGCAATCGGCCTGGCCGTTGCTGCGACGTTAGATGACGAACTCCCGGTTACCCTGCTAATCAATAGGACCAGTGAAGGGTTGGCCCGCGGAATTCGCCTCCAGTTGATCCTCAAGGCAACAACGCAGCAGAGAGCGATACTTAGCGGTGTTCGTGATCTCCTTGTGGAGAGAGGAATATTCATCATTGGCGCAGAAGAGAGAGAGATCCCTCTTCCACACGGGCAATTTAATCTTGTGGTGATGCATATGGCCGACGCATTGCACATCTATCTTGCTGGCAGAGAAGATCCCCGTCATATCGTTGGTCTCCATACCGTCGCTACAAAGAGGCTGGTACGACTATCTGAGATAGGGATCATCCCTGCAGCAACCGTTAGTTTGGTGTTGCGACTGATCGATAACGATGCCCTATCGAAGATGGTGATCGATGCAACAAGAGATTGATCGAGATTAAATAACAAAAGGAGGAATATAATGAATTATCGTAATGGAAAACTACTGATCGCTGGACTGATCATGACGATCCTGTTTACGTTGGTTGGCGCATTGACAAGCGCTCAACAGGCCGGGCCACTGGGGATTATCATCCGACCGCCTGAGGAGAGAGGGTTATCGATACGCATTTGGGAGGAGAGAGGGGTCTACGCGATCGGTGACACGATCCAAATTCACTTTGCAGTGAATCAAGATGCCTTTGTCTATATTTACAATATTGATGCAGCAGGTACAGTGAGATTGATCTTTCCAAACGCATTTGCCCCTAATAATTTTGTCCGTGCAGGGAGGCATACGATCCCCGACAAAAGATATACTTTACAGATTGCCCCGCCGGCTGGAAGGAACTATATTCAGGCAATAGCCTCGCCTGTGCCACTCGATATCGGTGCTGTATTTACTGTTGAAGCGCCGTTTCCGATGCTTGGAACAGACCCAGCGGCATTTAAGGCTGAACTTCTCATCAGACTGCAAGGAATCGCTCCCACTCCTGTGTGGGCGGAAGATTGGCTGAGTTTTCAAATCGTTATTGGCGCTCCTCCGGCGCAAGGTTCATTGACGGTCGCTTCCACGCCGCCCTCGGCCCATATCTATATTGACGGTCACTATCACGGTTGGACTCCACGGACGATCCATCTCTCGCCTGGAACTTACCATATTCGAATCACTAAAACAGGATATTATGATTGGATGCAGCACGTATCTGTCAGAGCACAGCATACGCGGATCGTCAACGTTACACTAATGCCACGAGTGATCAATGAAGAACCAGTCGCAAGTTTCACCTTCACACCACCCCATCCTGATGTAGGCGGATGGATACGCTTTGACGCCACTGCATCGTTTGATCCCGACGGAACGATCGTCGCATACAAATGGAATTTTGGTGATGGCACGCATAGAACGGGGCAACGTCCATTCCACCGGTTTACTACTGCCGGTCTGTTCTGGGTGACTCTCACGGTAACTGATAATGCGGGTGCGACCGCGACTAAGACGGTGGAAATTAGAGTCGGGCCGATAAAACCACCCAATCGACCGCCTGTGGCGAGCTTTACATTTTTACCGCCCAGACCAGTGATCGGAGACTGGATACGCTTTGACGCCACTGCATCGTTTGATCCCGACGGAACGATCGTCGCATACAAATGGGATTTTGGTGATGGAACACGCCGTACCTCTCCTGCAGTTATCAAACATCGATATACCGCTCCCGGCGACTACACGGTAACTCTGACCGTAACCGATAATAATGGCGCAATGACCACAATTCGTAAGATTGTCCGTGTTGCGGTTGTGGTTATAGACAGGCCACCTGTAGCAAGGTTCACCGTTATTCCGCCTACCCCGATGATCGGAGAATTAGTTACGCTCAATGCCACCGCATCGTTTGATCGTGATGGCTGGATTGTCACGTACAAATGGGATCACGATGGCGATGGTATCTACGATCTCCGCGGACCGATAGCCTCCGTTCGGTATTGGTTTCCTGGCTGGCAGACAATTCGGTTGACAGTTATCGACAATATTGGTCTCTCCGCAACGACGACAGAGAGGATATGGATAGGTCCGATAATGAGGATCCCTCCGCTGCCTGGCGTTCCGCCGATGGCCGGCATTCCCGGGATATTCGTATGGGGGACCGACCGCTGGAACATAACGATCAACGCCGGCGTAGGTTGGTCGACTCCACGCCGTTACCGGATTGAGTTACGGACTGACGGTAGGTTCCATGACGTTGATCGCGCTGCCCCTCCGGGAATAGCTCCGCTGGGAATCGTCCCGATACCGGTCGACGGTGGAAAGACTCTGATCATCGAAGGTGATTTGATTGACGGTTTCCGTAATTACTCGTTCACTGTCCCTGATTCTGAAAGTATCTGGATGCGGCTGCAATTGGATATTGATGGTGATGGAACATTGGATGAAAGTTCACAGTTTATCTATCTGGGACCGCGCATGGTTCGACCGCTGCACGCCCCGTTTGTCGTCGGACTGCCGGAAGACCATCCCGGCCCTCTCGTACCTACATTGAACTTCCGCATCGGAACGGCTATTACCTATACCGCAGTTATGCGGTTCATTATCTGGATTACGACGATTCGCGCATTAGGCGGATAGTGAATGTGACAGGGACCTCCTGTACTCGGGGTCGCCTGCCTGTCGCGTTGCGACGCAGACAGGTCTCCGGCCCCGAGTACTATTTTTTAGGTTTCTTACTGGTTCAAACTACTTTTACCACGAAGGAGATGAAGAAGCCACCACGGCACAGTGTCACAGCGGTAAGAAATATT
>CAZORT010000079.1:0-4784 GCA_964582575.1 uncultured Thermotogae bacterium | reverse complement strand
AGAAGCGAAGGGGTCGAAATGACAAGATAATAGTGAACCGCACTGCTGACTCCCTGTTCATTCTAACTCCTGAATTCTGGCTCCTGGCTTCTGGCTCCTGAATTCTGACTCCTGGCTTCTGAGTAGTTACAGATTATCTATCATTTCGACCGCAGAGAGAGAGCTGACTCCTCCTTTCTGGCTCCTCTCTTGCGGCAAAAGATAGAAGAAAAATTCCACGTTTCCGGCTGGCCCGCGCAATGGTGAAACCATTACTCCTGCCAATGACCAATTTAGTTGCTGTACAATAAATGAGTGTAATTCATGCAGCACGCTGCGATGGACAGCAGGGTCTCTGATTACGCCGCCGCGAGGAACATAATCTTTTCCCGCTTCAAACTGTGGTTTGACAAGTGCGAGAATCTCTCCATTAATCGCGATAATCTTCTGTACCGCTGGCAGGATGATGCGCAAAGAGATAAATGAGACATCGATTGTCACTAAATCAAATACTGAAGCATCATTTACACCAATATTCTCACGCGTAAGGTATCGCGCATTGCACTCTTCCCTAACTACTACTCGCTGGTCATTACGCAATTGCCAATCCAGTTGGCTTCGGCCAACATCAACAGCGTAAACCTGTGCTGCGCCGTGTTGTAATAAACAATCAGTGAATCCACCAGTCGATGCTCCGATATCAACGCATCGTTTCCCGGTCGGATCAACATTAAAGTGCTGCAGCGCAGCAGCGAGCTTCTCTCCCCCTCGACTAACATAGCGAGGATGATCAGTAATCGTTATCTCTGCTTGTGGATCGACCATCTGGCTCGGTCGGAAGACGGGATGGCCGTTCACTTTAATGAGTCCAGCCATAATTAATCGTTGTCCATGAGAACGACTTTTCGACATCCCGCGCGCAGTGACTAACAGATCAAGACGTTCTCTTTTCCCCATCAACTCGCCTTTAACGGAGACCGTAACTTTTGATATTCGACCAGACCATGGTGGAAAACATCTATCGCTCGTATAAGGAGATCTTCATTGAGCACATAAGCCAACCGTACCTCATCGGATCCTTTCCCCGGTGTATGGTAAAATCCGCTTCCCGGAGCGATCATTACTGTCTCACCCTTATTATCAAAATCAGTGAGCAACCAACGCGCAAAATCCCCACTGTCATCAATCGGCAGTTTCGGGAACAGATAGAACGCACCTTCAGGTTTTTTACATACTATTCCCGACATATCATGAATCTTAGAATAGATAGTATCTCGCCGACGATGGAATTGCTCAATCATCGCTGCAACCTCAATACGATTGTTCGGAGAAGAGAGGAAAGCATTTAACCCTAATTGGCCGAAAGTTGGCGGTGATAAACGGCCTTGCGCCATTTTTAGCAATACCTCCATAATCTCACGATTATGACTGGCCACCATGCCAATTCTTGCTCCACAAGCAGAGAGCCGTTTGGAGATACTATCAACGAGGATCGTTCGATCAGAGACACTGTCAAACGCCAAGATGCTCATATGAACCCCATCATAGACAAATTCACGATAGACCTCATCGGAGATAAGGAACAGATCATATTTTTCAGCTAAATAGACAAGTTGAGCCAACTCCTCTTCGCTGTAAACGACACCAGTCGGATTCCCTGGATTGGAGAAAAGGATTGCTTTGGTGCGACTGGTTATCTTCCTTTCCATCTCAGCCAACGGTGGAAGATGGAACCCATCTTCAGCATAAGTCGTTATCGGGACAACTGTTACATCAACTAAACGCGCATAACCACGGTAATTAGGATAAAACGGTTCAGGAATAATCACCTCATCACCCGGATCCATTACCGCTTTCATGGCAAAGATAAATGCTTCACTGCCGCCGATCGTGATAATTATCTCATCTTCAGTCAATGTAATATCGTTCTCAGCGTAATATTTACTGAGTGCCTGCAGAGTCTCTGGCAGTCCTTGGGATGGACTGTAGCTTAAAACCTTGATCGTTGATTTACGTATACCATCCATAAATGATTGCGGAGTGGCAAGATCAGGTTGGCCAATATTCAGACGATAGACAGTCTTTCCGGCTTGTTCTGCTTTCACTCCCAAAGCAGCCAGATTTCTGATCGGTGAAGAAGGGGTCTCTTTTGCTCTCAATGATATATTAGGCATAAAATCCATACCTCCGATTATATGTGTAAAGTAGTTGGCAGGTGATATTATCTATCTTTTCGTCAAGATTATCCACTGCCAGGAAAAGCGCTCAACGTTCAAAACAAATTCTAACTCCCAAATCGAACATCACTTGTTGTTGCTTTTCCCTCTATGAAGCGAGTAAACTTGTGTAGAGGAGATAAAATGACATATGCTGATTTAGTATTTACACACGGAAAGGTTCTCTCTGCTGGAGGAGACTTTCATCAAGCGATTGCTCTCACTGGTAAAATAATCAGTGCGGTCGGTAACGCGGAAGAGATAGAATATCTGATCGGTCCGCAGACGATGGTAATCGATCTTGAAAATAGAGTTGCGCTGCCTGGTTTTATTGATGGACACACCCATTTCATCAACTTAGGGCTAAAAGAGAGCTTTAGCGTTGATCTCTCCCGATGCACCTGTCGCGCAGAGGTGCTGACACTGTTAGCGGATACTATCTGTGAGCGCGGAAAAGGTGAATGGATCCTTGCTCAGGGGTGGGATGAAAGTATGTGGACAGATAACCGATACCTTAGTCGAGAAGAGCTTGATCGAATCGGACCATATAACCCGATCGCTGCTGTCAGGATTGATGGACATCTTATCAGTACAAATACGATTGCATTACGCAATGTCAAAGATCACTATCCAGAGACAGAACTCAATCCGCAAACAGGGATTCTCCGTGAACAGGCGGCTTGGGATCTTCTCCAACAGATCGAACCTGATCAGACGACACTCATTGCCGCAATCAGCGCTGCTTGTCGCAAAGCTCTCTCTTGCGGTGTAACATCGATTCACGATATGGCGGTTAGCGCTAGTCAATTTCGTGCCTACCAGAGTGCAAAGAGAAATGGCTCACTTACTATTCGCACCCTGCTTTATTTCCGCTTAGAAGAGATGCACCATATTATTGAGTTGGGGATGAAGACTGGATTTGGTGATCATTGGCTTCGCTGTGGCGGCATCGGTGAACTCTTTATCGATGGATCGATCGGGGCACAAAATGCAGCGCTGGACGCACCCTACTGTGGCAGCACTAAGAGCGGGCAACTTAACTTTACATCCGCCGAGATAAAGAAGATATTACAAGCAGCAGAAAAGGCCGAGCTTCAAACTTCAATCCATGCGATCGGTGAACGGGCAATCTCAGCAGTGATCGATGCTCATGCTGCTGTGCAGACGAGTCACAAGCTGCGTCATCGCATTGAACATCTTGAACTTGCTCTTCCCAAGCAGATAGAGAAGATAGCAGAACTGCACCTTGTCTCTTCAATGCAACCTAATTTTGTCGGAGTATGGTCCGGACCAGGGAAGATGTATGAAAAATCACTGGGGAAAGAGAGAGATAGACGGATCGATCCCCATCATGCTTTTCTCCGCGCCAACGTGCCGCTGATCTTTGGGTCAGATTGCATGCCATTCTCTCCCATTTATGGTATTCATTGGGCAGTTAATGGGCCGCATCCTGAGCAACGCCTCACCGTTAAGGAGGCGATCAAGGCATACACAAAGGAGAGTACATACTGCTCATTTGAAGAGGAGAGCAAAGGTGATCTCTCTCCGGGAAAATTGGCTGATATTGTTGTACTGGAGCGTGATCCATATTCTCATTCCGATGAGATCAGCGCAATCAAAGTCGATCTCACGTGCATCAATGGTAAGATCGTCTATCAACGGAAAGAGAACGATTATCAATCGAAATGAATGTACTTGTACCTGTTGCCGGGATCACTCTTTCACTGGCCGGTCTATGGACCGTCTTGCCCGATCTATGGTTTCATCGCCTCCACCGCCAAGTACTATGGCATGGACCGAGAGATGTAAACCGTGTAGCGCTCACCTTTGATGATGGACCACATCCAGTTGATACACCTCGCACATTAGAGGTATTAGCGCGTCACGACACTTGCGCAACCTTTTTCCTCGTGGGTAAAGATGCAGTTAGATATCCGACTCTGGTGAGAGAGATAGCAGCGGCTGGTCATGATATTGGTAATCACACATACAGTCATCGCCATCATTGGTCGCTTGGCCCAATAAAGACCGCAGAAGAGATTAACCGCGGGAAAGAAGTCTTAGAACAGATCCTCGGAAAGAAGATTGAGTATTTCCGTCCACCATGGGGAATATTCAACCTACGGACATTCAGCGCCAGTCGTGCTAATGGAGATGAAGTGGTGCTATGGTCTTATAGCGCGTACGACTTTAAAATCCGTGATGCAGCGACGATAGCACGCCTTGTAAGGACGACCAGCAGCGCCGGGAGCATCATTCTGCTGCACGATGCGGACTCTATTTTTAGTACCAGCACCACTATGCTCTCAGCACTGCCGTTAATCATCGCTGACTTTAAGGAAAGAGGACTTGCTCCAGTACCACTGAGTCAACTTTTAAAGTAACTTAAGTACGGCTAAAACCGCGTTGGGAATAGTGAATGGTGGAAGAGAGTCCAAGGGCAGAAAGGAAGGTAAAGGGGAAAGGTAAAGGAAGAGGGAAGGGAAGAAGATAGGTCCAAAGTCCAAAGTCCAAAGTCCAAAGTTCAAGGGCAGAAAGGAAGGTAAAGGGGAAAGGTAAAGGAAGAGGGAAGGGAAGAAGATAGGTCCA
>CAZORT010000078.1:0-4828 GCA_964582575.1 uncultured Thermotogae bacterium | reverse complement strand
GGCAGGCAAACGGTCAAATTATATCGAGAGAATCGTCCCTGGTGGCTTGGCAAAGAGTCTTGCATCTTCGATCCGCTCTAATCCACAGATATAGCGGGTCAAGCGTTCTATTCCGATACCAAAACCAGCTGAAGGCGGAATCCCTTCCTCCACTATCTTTAAATAAGCGGCTAATTGTCTCTCTGTTACGTTACTCTGCGCTATGCGAGTCAATATTCGTTCTAACGTATACTCGCGTTCTCCGCCGGAGAGGGCCTCACCAAATCCATTTGGATAGATAAGATCCATGTCCATCAGAATACCTGGTTGAGCTTCATCCTCACGGTCGTAAAATTCTCGTATTTCAAGTGGAAAATCAACTACCCAAACCGGTTCCTGTTTAGACTGCGACAGCGGAATATCAAACTCTTTACCGAAGGTCTGTTGCGCTTTAGCGTATGTAATTCGCTCAAAAGGGATGTTAGGAAGCGTCAATTGGCGATTTAATCGAGATAATTCGTCGCTGCAGTTCTTCTGTATATGGGCGATCACTGTGGTCAGCAACTCTTCTCCGAGAGCGAGCAACTGATTTCGCGTTCCATCTTTTACCTCAAGATCAAGTTGCACAAACTCGGCAAGGTGTCGCCCTGAATCAGCATAGTGAGTCGGTTCAAAACGGATATTCGGCGAAAAAGAGAAGATACGATCTAATATACGTAAGGCAGCCTGTTTGTGAAAAATCATGCTTTTGGTCAATTGCAGTCTATGGCCGTAGTAATCAACCTCGCCCGTTCCCGTTGTCGTGTGCATAAGAGGATCAGTCACCGGAGAGAGGATCACCGGCAGGATCTCAATAAACCCATTTGCGCGGAGATAATTTCCTGCAGCATTGATAATTTCACTTTTTATTATCAATATCGAACGCATTTTTTCGGTAGAAATTAGATTTTGGCTTTTTCTTGTAATTGGCATAGCAACCTCCTATCTTAATATATTCAGTGACTGGTCAGGGACCAGTTACATATAAAACTCGTAAAATTAAAGGGATTGTGATCTTAGATCTGCGCCCCACCACGGGCGTTAATATTAGGGCAGGATGTTCGTTGAAAAGAAGAAGCAACCGCTGTGCGGGAAATTATGCGAAGACTTAATTGGGCCAGATAGAAAGAAAGAATCTTATCCATCTTATGCAATCCTCCGTAAGAACAAGATAGTTTAGTATAGACTTATCTGTCGCCGATATCAAGTAGACAAATTAAATCATTTAACAGGGCAAAGATTCAACGTCGCTGTTTAACCCTGGTATCTCTTTGTGCCTTGGTAGCGAGCAGTTACAAATAAATTTAAACAGAATTCCTTGGCGCTCTTGAGTGAGCGCAACGAACAGGCGAGAGAGAAGCTGGTGGCATTTCAGCTAAGAGAGATGATTGCTCCGTTCGCAATGACAAGCAGAGACTAATATGATAAGATAACTGTAATGAGACGCGATTTGAATTGCTCTCTAATGGAATAATAACAAACTTAAGAATATGGATATTTTGCCCGCTGGGATATTACGAGTAAATGTGCTATTAGGAGGTAATGAATGATGGAACGCGGTTGTCCTTACGGAAGTCATCGAGTTATTGAACCAAGAGGGGTTTTACCTCAGGCAGCCTGGAAGATTGATAATACACCTCAAATCTATTCCAATGAGATTTTGATCGATGTAGCACGGTTAAATATCGATGCAGCGAGTTTCACGCAGATCAAAGCGAAGACAGAAGAAGATATTGAGCAGACGTCACAGATGATACTTGATATTGTAAGAGAACGGGGGAAACATCATAATCCGGTTACCGATTCCGGTGGAATGTTAATTGGAACAGTCATTGAAATTGGAACAGACCTTGAGGGAAAGATTGATCTTGTATGTGGTGATCGCATCGCGACACTCGTTTCACTCACTTTGACTCCACTCGTCATCGAAAAGATCAATGAGATAAAATTCGCCGTTGACCAAGTTGATATTACAGGGAAAGCGATTCTGTTTGAGAGCGGGATTTATGCCAAGCTGCCGCATAAAATGCCGGAAGGACTCGCACTTGCTCTCCTTGATGTTGCTGGAGCCTTACCTCAGACAGCGCGGTTAGTGCAATTAGGTGATACAGTATTAATTATCGGTGGCGGAGGTAAGTCCGGCTTGTTATGCCTCTATGAAGCGAAACGCCGAGCTGGACCAACCGGAAAAGTGATCGTTCTTGCGCGTAGTGATATCAGCTATCGACGCGTATTGGAGACCGGGTGGGCTGATGTAGTCATCCAGGGGGATGCCACTAACCCGCTCGCTGTATTGGAAGCGGTTAAGGAAGCTACAGATGGAGCGCTCGTCGATGTCGCGATTAACTGCGTAAATATTCCGGGAACAGAGATGGCGACAATTCTGGCAACAAAAGAGAGAGGCCTGATCTATTTCTTTAGCATGGCAACAAGTTTCACTGCTGCTGCTCTGGGAGCAGAGGGAGTGGGGAAGGATGTAACTATGTTAATTGGCAATGGTTATACTCGTGATCATGCGCAAATCTCCTTCAATGCACTGGCAGAGAGCAAGCAGTTGCTCAAGCTATTTAAGCAACTTTACAGCGGAGAAGAATAGGATGATGAAGACGAAGATAAATATGAAGCCAAAAGAGATAGTTATGGAAGGACTATGGGAGAGAATCGATCGAGAAAAATGGAATGACTGGCACTGGCAGCTGCAGAATATGATAACCAACCTTGAACAGTTGGAGCGATTTGTCAAATTATCTGCAGATGAGGCAGCAGGAATTAGAGAGGCGTTGAGCAAGTTCCGCATGGCAATAACACCCTACTGGCTATCGCTGGTCAATTTTCAAGATCCCAAATGTCCAATCAGGCGACAGGCGATTCCTTCATCTGCAGAACTCCATCAATCAAGTTCTGACATGGTAGATCCGCTTCATGAAGATGTTGATTCACCGGTACCTCATCTTACTCATCGTTATCCGGACCGAGTATTGTTTATGATCACTTATCAATGCGCAGTATACTGTCGACATTGCACTAGGCGGCGGATTGCCGGCACTACTGATAGAGCGCTGTCACAACAAGAAATTGACCGAGTCATTAACTATATTGAGCAAACAAAACAGGTGCGTGATGTTCTTCTCTCTGGCGGAGATTCTCTTCTGGTCTCTGATGAGAGACTCGAATATATTCTTCAGCGGTTACGAGCAATAAAACATGTAGAGATCATTCGGATAGGGACACGCGCACCGGTTGTTTTGCCACAGCGGATTACTGACAAGCTATGCATAATGCTGAAAAAATACCATCCGCTCTGGGTGAACGTCCAGTTCAACCATCCAAAAGAAATTACACCGGACTCTACAGCTGCTTGCGCGCGATTAGCCGATGTTGGCATACCGCTGGGAAATCAATCAGTGCTGTTGCGCGGAATCAACGACTCACCACAGGTGATGAAAGAATTAGTTCATAAACTGCTCCAAATCAGAGTACGACCGTACTATCTTTATCAATGTGATCTATCGCAGGGAATAGAGCATTTTCGCACCTCAGTTGGGAAAGGGTTGGAAATTATTGAATCGTTACGTGGCCACACCTCTGGATTGGCCGTACCAACCTTTGTTCTGGACGCACCGGGTGGAGGAGGGAAAATTCCGCTTTCACCGCAGTATTTGCTCCTTCGCACCGCCAATAAAGTGGTAGTACGAAATTATGAAGGAGTTATATCTGTTTATACTGAGCCGCAGATCAAAGAAGAGCCTACTATTGAGCCGCAAGAAGAAGAGACAGAAGGAATCATTGCTTTACTTGCCGGAAAAAAAGTAAGTTTAGAACCACAAGGAATAAACCGTAAAACACGTAGAAAAGAAATAACAACGGAAGTTGAAGGATGAGGAAACCAGAGAAAGAGGAGTGATCAGTCAATGGGAGTTGATCGCTGACAGAAGCCGTGACTCCGTTCATCCTGTATTCGGGGTCGTCCCTGACCCCGAAGTTCTTTCCTAACCCATCACTGATAACTCATTACTCACTCTAACCAGAGTACTGCAAGGAGGCAGAAAGTGGCGCAGTTGATAATTAGCCAGCAGATGTATGAAACTGCATTAGTAATCTTTGATAAAGATGGAACTCTGATAAGTTATGATCATTGGGGTGTGGTAATGCGTCACCGTAGTAAACGATTGGCAGATCGACTTAATCTTTCTGTTTCTGTAGAGGCGCAGTTATCTTTCTTTATGGGAGTTGATCCGCATACAAGCGCAATCTTGCCCCGAGGGTTAGTCTATGCGCCACGGCAAGAGGCGGAACAACAAGTCAGTGAGTATATCCATATTAACTTTGGTCTGTCACAACAACGAGCATCTCAACTAACGACAGATGTATTCACCGAAATCGATCAAGAGACTGATTTTAAATCTTTGCTGCAACCTCTCCCTGGCGCTACTTTGCTCATGGAAAATTTGCGGGCTGCAGGCGCTAAAATCGCTATTGCCACACATGATTCCTCTGCGGCAACACAGATCCATATCCATTCTCTTGGCTGGACAGAATTGATCGATATGATCGTCAGCCCTGATATTGTCCCAGAACAGAAACCATCACCTCAACCTATTTTGCGCATCTGCCACACATTGAATATTGCTCCGGAACAGACAACGATGGTCGGAGATAATATTACCGATGTTCTGGCAGGACAGAATGCAGGCTGCGGAATATCAATCGGCGTCTTAACTGGCGTTAGTAGCGAAGAAGAGTTCTCCGCTGACGCCCTGGTTATAAGAACACTTGGTGAAGTCAGTGTAGTATGACGAAAGCCCGAAAG
>CAZORT010000077.1:0-4880 GCA_964582575.1 uncultured Thermotogae bacterium | reverse complement strand
GTCTGCACTGATGCATGTCCTAATTGTTTCTGCACTAAACGGAGGTTGTATGCACTGGCGCGATAGAGGCGTGATGCATAGGTATGGCGGCATGAGTGGATAGAGAACCGTGACGGTAAACCAGCAGTCTGGGCTTTCTGTTTGAAGATACGGTAAACAGCGGTGCGGGTCAATGGTCTGCCTCCTCCGCGGTTGGAGAGGAAGAGATATGCGTTAGGATCACTCGATTCACCGGCATTCTGCTTCCACGCCAAAAAACTGCTGAGAAGACGTTGTAGCGACTTTCCGATCATCACGCCGCGTTTTTTATCACCTTTGCCGTTCCGTACGACCACAACTGGATAATCTGATTCTATCAGTAAGTCACGTATCTTTAGCGCGCAGATCTCCGAAACACGCAATCCAGTATCGAGCGCAAGATGAATGATTGCCCAATCGCGGGTTGCCTGCCTTTTACTCTGTTTGTCGGTATGCACATTCGCTCCAACAATAGTTAGGGTGCGGCAGAGGTCTTTCAGTCGTTTGACTTGCGCGTCGGTCATAAAATCTTCGACAGTGAGATGCAGCGCCATCATTTCTCCTTATTTTTGCCTACTTAATTACTTACATATTCTATCGATTTTAGATCGATAAGCATGGGACATCTGTCGCAACAAAAGAGTCCTTTTGTTGCGACGAAGGGAACAATAGGGCGTAAAGTGCGATCAGATCAGAACTTTAGCACTGTCTGTGTCCAAAAACGCACGGCGTTGACCGCTCATTATACATAGGCGAGGCCGATGGAGGGCAAATACGGCGATCTTACTCGATTGCATATTGCTCAATAATCTTCTTCTCATCACCACGAATTTCGGCGATCACTTCAAAGTATTGCGCAATGCCGGAGCGCTGTAGTTTCTCTTTGAGCAGGTTGTCGAGTTGAAATATGCCGGCTGAGTTGGCCATCTGTACTTCGATTCTGACCGGCTTGCTTTTTCCGGCAGAGAGCTTGACTTTAGTGATTGCCATTGCTGATACCGAATGAATTGTGGGAGCGCCAGCGGTGAATGGAATCCGTGCACGACCTTTCTCCATGTCAAGTGCGTCAGCGATCTTTACTACACCGGCCTCGACGGTGAACGGCAGTACGGCCCGACGATGAGAGAAGATAGCGTGTAGCACCTCAGCTTCAATGATCGTGTACGCTGAACCAGTATAAATATCTTCGATCAGTTCCGCGATCAGCGGAGGCGCCAGCACTACGGACATCTCTTCATGTTGGTCACGATGGATAGCATGGCCGGTGTCATGGAGGAGTGATGAAAGGACGACGATCACCTCTGCGTCAGCAATCTCTAAACCATGGTTCTGAACCACGCTGGGAACAATCTCACGATCAATGAGCAATCGTAACAATTTCAGTGCGATATTTGTGATTATCTTGATATGGATCGGTCCATGGTCGTTTAAGTTTAGCCGACTGAGCGCATTAATATTAGAGCATTCCCATAACGTTTGCAGTCGCGTTGAACTGCGAACACGCTCCATAATTTGTTCCAATCGCTTGTTTTCCCGTATCGGTATGCTAAATTCCATTACTATCTCCTCTCAATGATTCCCACCACTGCGGTCTCTCTTCTGTGCGCTGATGAGTATCTACCCTCTGGGTCTGCTCAAGATAGCGGATCCGCTCGCGGAGAAATTCGATTTCACTGATCAATCTTTCGATCAATTGAGTATCTTTGCTGTGGAATTCAATATCATTCTCTCTTGTCCGGTTTAATATTAAACTGGCAGTATTGTTATTTCCTGAATATTGCTTTAATTCTACTGAAGCCTGTAAAGCTTCACTTGCTTCCATAATAGTTAGCCCGCTATTATATAGGTCTTGGAGTCGGCGTAGAATTTCTACGCCCTCATCGGTGAGTAAAATCTGATTGTTAGGTCCGCGACGGATCAGCCCGACCAGCAAGTCCTTAACCGCTTCCATTCTGTTTCGCACCTGATTGATTGTCTTAAGCCCCAATATGGCACGTAGGTCATTGATTGTGTACATCTAAAACCTCCTCTTGTTTATTAGGATACCGCAGATGCTATCGATTGACAACTATCACTGTAATCTGATAATCTCTTATGATATGAAAATACAGAGACTTGATCAAAGCCTATATCGTAAAATCGCTGCCGGAGAGGTGATCGAACGTCCGGCCTCGGTTCTCAAGGAGCTGTTAGAAAATGCTGTTGACGCAAAAAGTGAGAGTATCGAGGTCGATGTCGAGCAGGGAGGGATTACGCGGATTACTGTGCGTGATAATGGTGAAGGTATGGATGCGGAAGATCTGCTGCTATGCGCGCAGCGGCATACCACAAGTAAGATATCAAGTGAAGCTGATCTTGCTGCAATTAACACGTTAGGGTTTCGTGGTGAAGCACTGGCCAGTATCGGTACAGTATCGCAGATGGTTATCACTTCACGGCCTGCTAAAAGTGAGATAGCACATCAGATTACGATTGAAGGCGGGGTCATTGGTAAATTAATTCCGGCGGCACGAGGAGTAGGGACAAGCGTTGAAATGCGCAATCTCTTCTTTAATATGCCGGCTCGTCACCGTTTCCTCAGTGCTCCGCGGACAGAATTCTACTATCTGGCACAGATAGTACGACGTATTGCATTAGCATATCCGCAATTGGGATTCCGCCTGCGTCATGACCAGCGGATCATCATTGAAGCGCCACGGGTTGAAGGATTGCGTGAACGGATTGGACAAATTTACAATGCGAAGATCAGTCGCTCGTTGATCGCAATCAATGCGGAGCAATCTGATATTAAGGTCAGTGGCTTTATCAGCCGGCCGGAGGCTACATATGCTGATCGGCGCAATCAACTACTGGTAATCAATGGCCGACCGATTAGCGATAAGATGCTCTCTTATTCGTTGTTGCAGGCATATCACGGTCGTATTCGGAATGGTGCGCATCCACTAGTAGTTATTCACATTGATCTTCCTGCTGATGCACTCGATGTCAATGTTCACCCGCGCAAGGAAGAGATTCGGTTTGTGGATCAGAAAGAAGTGCAGCAGGTATTCATGCGTGCATTGCAGGTTGGATTGACATCGTCTCATCTCCGTGATGCCGCACCTTTCTTTCGCGGCAAATCACAGCAGAACTCAGCACAACAGGTTGCTGAACCACGTAACGCTACAGATTATAAACGAGACCGTCCTCTTCCGTTGAACATTCAAGCTGAACTTCAATTGACTAAAGAGATGAAATTAAGTCTTACTGAACCTGAGCGCAGTCCAATACTGACGAATAACGAGAGATTACAGGTCATCGGACAGTTATATAATATGTATATCCTTGTGCAATCAGAGAGCGGGTTGGAGATCATTGATCAGCACGTTGCCCATGAACAGATTCTCTTTGAACAACTCCAAGCGGATATTGATATAAAGCGCCTTGACCGGCAACTATTCCTTACACCAGTGCGGATTGAATTGCCATTTGATAAAGCAACACTCCTCAGTGATCATCTTAAAATATTAGCTCAGGCAGGACTCGTCATCGAAGACTTCGGCGGTGGGACTTTTCTACTGCGTGAGTACCCCTCTCTATTGGTTGACCGTCAAGCCAAGGAAGGATTCGATACAGTAGTAGATAGATTGCTCTCCCTGCTTGCGATGCAAACGGGTAGTCCCGCTGAAATTCTTACCGACGCGTTCTTACATGAATTGCTTGCTACTTTGGCATGTGCTGGTGCAATAAAAGCCGGTATGCCGCTTACGTTGAGCGAGCAGCAGACTCTAATCGATCGACTCTATAAACTGAAGAATCCTTACGTCTGCCCGCACGGAAGACCGATCATCATTGAATTTTCCCGTCACGATTTAGATCGGCGGTTTAAACGTAGTTGACAGATTCCGAGTGTATGAACATGAGCGTTCAGTTGTGTCCCTCTGAACAGATAGCGTGCCTGGATCTTACTTTTGTTGCTCGCTGCACATTAGAATTTTAATCGCCTGAGGCACAATATGAGCCGTACATTTGCCGATTGGTAGACGTAGCAGCTCACCGTCAATATGAGCAACCAGCGGCACAGGAGAATCAATTACAATCTGTTTATCTTGCCAGTATTGCACCTGGGACAGGTTGATATGTTCGCCATTTCTCGCCCGAGGGAGATATAGAATTCGTTTTGGAATCGAGTAATCACCAATTGCGCAGAGATCAAGTAATCGATCATCAATTTTGGCTAATGGCGCGAGATTGAATCCACCACCGCAATATTTGCCATTAGCAATATTAAGAGAGATATAGCGACGCTTCTCTTGCCAATCCGTACCACTCACCAGCGCGGTAAAAGCACGAAACTTTATTACAGCCTGCAGTGACGCATACAAATAGGCAGGTGTGCCTCGCATCCATTTCATCTTCCGAACATTCTGCGCCACTTGAGCATCAATTCCAATTCCAATACCATTAACAAAGTAGCGGCTTCCACCAGCCCAATCTAACCGGCCAAGATCGACAGTCAACATTTTATTTGAATGCAGGAGTGACACTGCTTTAATTGGATCACGCGGAATACCGTTCATGCGAATAAAATCATTCCCCATACCGGCCGGGATGACACCAAGAATAACATCGCTACCAATTAACCCATTTATCACTTCGTTGATCGTTCCGTCACCTCCCAACGCAATGATGCGCGGAAAACCTGCATCAACTCCATATTTGGCCATTGCAGTTGCCTCGCGTGCCTGGGGAGTACTCTGAAGTTCGTACTTGATTCCTAACCGGTTCAGTTCGCGACACACAGGTTTAATTAACTTCTTGGCACGACCACGCCCAGCCGTGAGATTAGCGATCAGTAAAGATTTATCCATATTAAGTTATAA
>CAZORT010000076.1:0-4953 GCA_964582575.1 uncultured Thermotogae bacterium | reverse complement strand
ATTCCCCAGTCTTTCTTAATGATAACGTTCGCCGCTGAATTCAACCCTTGATCACTATTGCTGATAAGAAGGTCTACGCCGTCACCACAGACGGTAGCATCTTAGAAACCAGTTGAAAAACTGCGTTGTTTCGGTTAAATTATAGTATAGATGCTAATCCTACTAAACAGGAGAACAGAAGATAAAGGCAATTCTAATTATCGCTGATGGACTGGGTGGAAGACCAACAGATTATAATGGTAAGACCTGTTTGGAAGCCGCTAAGACGCCGTATTTAGATAGTCTTGCTTCTCGTGGTGTGGTGGGACTGATGGATCCAATTGGACCGGGAATTAGACCGGGGAGCGATACGTCTCATCTTTCGATTTTAGGAGTGAATCCTTATAAGTCTTACACTGGCCGCGGAGTCTTTGAAGCATTGGGTATTGGGATGGAAGTGGCGCCCGGCGATGTCGCATTCCGCGCTAATTTTGCTACAGTACAACCGGTTACCAGTGGGTTTAAATTACTCGATCGACGCGCCGGCCGGATAAGCAACGGTCAGAAGGAATTGGAAGCAGCGATTAATTCAATTCAGCTGCGCCAAGCACCTGATATAGAGTTTGAATTTCGTGCGAGCACAGAGCATCGTGGAGCGCTCGTCTTACGCGGCAATGGGCTCTGTCGCCATGTTAGCGGAACTGATCCAAAGCAAGCAGAGAAGATGGTCTGTACTTCCCATTCCACTGAAGAAGGCAATGTAGATGCTCAACGGACTGCTATTGCACTAAACGAGCTGACGAAAAAGAGTTATGAGGTTCTATCTCACCATCCGATCAATCTTCGCCGTGCAGCCGAAGGGAAACTACCCGCTAATATTTTGTTATGCCGGGGCGCAGCTGACTTGCCGGCACTTCAGTCAATCGAATCAATTTATGGCGTAAGAGGAGCGGTGATTGCTTTGGGAGCGCTCTATCGCGGAATCGGAATATCTCTCGGCATGAAGCCGATTATTACCACTGGTGATGCAAACTCTTTTGATGAGAATCCAGCGGCTATTGCCAAAATGGCGTTTGCAGCGCTAAGTGAATTTGATTATCTCTTCATCCATATTAAAGGGCCGGATAACGCAGCCCATGACCAAGACGCCGCCGCAAAAATCGCAATTATTGAGCGAATCGATAAAGAATTGGTCGCCTATTTAACTACACAGGTAGATTGGCAAACGACTCACCTTGCGTTCACCGGTGATCATACAACGCCAATAGATTATGGTGATCATACTGCTGAACCAGTACCGATCGTCTTTGTGGGGCCAAATGTTCTCCCTGATAAGGTGAAAAGATTCAATGAACGTGCAGCGACTGAAGGGGGGTTAGGCCGATTCAGCGGGCAGGCGCTGCCGATTCTGTTTAATTATAATAATTGGGCGCCAAAATTCGGAACGTGAATCGATCATCTTAGGCATCGCCACGGAGAATCAGAGGTCAGGGGTCAGAATGAAAAAAGAGTACTCAGGGGTAGTTGCGTTCTTTTCACTTTTGTCTCTTTGTGCATTAGGAGTAGTTACACTTAGAATAACTGACATATACCAGAAGGTAGCATCAACATAGGGAGCTAATCATGAAATATAACATTAAGGAGACTGGTACCTGCCTTCTCTTAATAGTAAGCATGGCAGATAAGGTTACCACTCATTGGAAAAGAGAGATTAACAGGCCTTTGCGTCCCAAAGATAGATATAAGGAGGTAGATCAATGGCCCTTGCCCCATTGCTCTTGATCTCATACCTGATAGGCGCAATTCCAACAGGATTTATTGTCGGCAAACTGTTGCGTAATATTGATATTCGTCAACATGGAAGTAGAAATCTTGGCGGAACCAATGTATGGCGTGTTCTCGGTCCAAAAGCCGGGGTTTTTGTACTCGGGAGCGATATCGGCAAAGGATATCTTGTCGTCGCAATAATTTCTCAGATTCCCTTTGCTCCGCTGCCGCTGGATGCAGCAGTTGTCGCGATTCTATGTGGATTAGCTGCTATTCTTGGACATGTATTCCCTGTTTACCTGCAGTTCCGCGGCGGAAAAGGAGTCGCCACTACAGGAGGGATGATGATTGCGCTTGCTCCACTGCCTACCGCAATAAGTATCGGTCTATTTGCCGTGGTCTTTTTCAGCACAGGTTATGTTGCGCTGGGATCAATTATCGCTGCTTGCTTTCTGCCGCTTTCGCTCTTTATTCTCACGCGCTTTACAGGGTTATATTTTCATCCTCTGTTGATCGGCCTTACAACAGCGCTCGCCCTCTTCATTCTATTTAACCATCGTCGTAATATCACCCGCTTACTTGCCGGACAGGAAAACCGATTTGAGAAAGTGATGATCTGGCGAAAACTCTTTCGCTAACAGAAGAAACGTTATCTCTCAGGGTTTAACCCGCTAATTTATTCCACAACAAATGACTCTAATGATTTCAGAAAAGAGGGTTTGATCGTTGCTCCTAATCCGGGTGAATCAGGGAGTTCGATTGTTCCACCTGCACCATAGGTGATACCGCCAGCCACTGGGTCGAGCGTGAGCAGATCAGCGCTGTCCAGATCGGTATAGCGTATATTAGGCCGTGCTGCGGCAAGGTGGGCGGCAGCAGTCAGACCGAGTCGTGTTTCGCTCATACAACCGATCATACACCACATTCCAGCCGCTTCAGCAATTGCATTGATCTTGAGAGCCACGTGGATTCCACCGGACTTTGCCAACTTAATGTTCAGACAATCGCAGATATCACCCGCAATTAACTTGTATGCATCATGTTCATCAAAGAGAGATTCATCGGCCATGATTGGAATCATTGTCTGCGAGGTGATTTTACGCATAGATTCAAAGTCCCATGCTGCTACCGGCTGTTCACAATATTGAATTCCCTTATCCTCCATTGCGCGCAAAGCTTGCAGAGCGCCGAGCCGATCCCAACCTTGGTTGGCATCAATGCGAAGTGGTATCTGCGGGCCGAGTCTCTCACGGAGGCAACGGATACGTTCGATATCTTCAGGCACAGTCGTTCCCAGCTTTACTTTGATTACCGGGATTCCCTGCGCCTGATAGGCGATCGCCTCTTTCACCATCTTATCGGGAGTGTCGATTCCGATAGTGCGGTCGGTGATCAGTCTCCGCTTGCTGCCCGCAAGGAGAGTATAAAGCGGCAGGCCGGCTCTTTTGCCAAGGATATCGTACAACGCCATGTCGAATGCAGAGAGGATCGTTTTGTTGCCAGTCAAGTAACTGGTCAACAGATGCAGCGCTCCTTCAATATCGCATGGATCTCGTCCAATGAGGAGCTTAGCCAAATCACGTGCGATCATCAGCGCGCTGCTCTGTGTCTCGCCAACGATCGGGGTGAACGGACTGGCCTCTCCGATCCCGTAAATATCGCTATCAGTCTCGATCTTGACAATGATATTGTTGGCAGTATCTGTTTTGCCGAGTGCAATTCGAAATGTCTTGATAAGAGGAATATCTGCTTTGTATACCGTAACTTGTGTCATCTTCATTTTCGATTATCTCCTGTAGGGACTTTTCATCATCGTTGTGCTGCTTCTATCAGACCGGTAAAGAGAGCGTTGGATACGTTATCATGATCCCGCATCCGCTCTGGATGCCATTGAACACCTAAGACAAAATGATGTTGCGGATATTCGATCGCCTCGATTACCCCATCGTTCGCTATTGCTGAGACGATGAGTCCTGGCGCGACTCTCCTCACTGCTTGGTGATGGAAGCTGTTGACACGGAGTTCTGTTTTACCACTCAAGCGAGCAAGCAGATATCCTTCCTTGATCTTTATCGTGTGCATAGGTTCGCCAGAAGAATGCTGATGGGTCAGTGCTCCTTCGACCTGCTCATGAATCTCTTGATAGAGGGTGCCACCTAACGCAACATTTAACACTTGGATGCCGCGACAGATTCCAAGGATTGGTTTTCCTTGCGTTAAGGCGGCTTTAATAAGTGCAAGCTCAAATTGATCGCGCAGCGGATGATCATAATTGAGCTTATATTGCGGCTCTTCGTTGAAATGCAGCGGATCAAGATCGCCTCCGCCGGCAAAGAGCAATCCGTCAAGTCTTGTCACTATCATTTCTATTTTCTTAACTATCGGTGGCAGAATAACCGGTATTCCACCGCATTGTTCAATAGCGGTAATATAATTACTCCTTTGTTGGTACCAATCTGCTTTACCGTCCACGCTGGCCGTAATGCCGATAATCGGATATGTCATATGTGATTATCTCCTTATTAGAATACTAGTTACAAAAGGAGGTTAGGCAGCCAAAGTACTATTTGGGGGAAGAGGATAATCAGCATAAGCGCTACGATCTGGAGAATTATAAAGGGTACAACCCCACGGTATATATCTATCAAACTCACCTCTGGAGGAGAGACTTGCTTTAGATAGAATATTGAATAGGCGTAAGGAGGAGTCTCCATTGATATATTCAGATTGACACAGACCAGCAGTGCAAACCACACCGGGTCAAAGCCCAATCTAACAACCAAAGGAGTCATGATTGGAACCATTATCAGCAGTATACCTACCCAACAAATAAGTTTCCCTAAAATAAATATAATGAGCATCAACATTGCCAGAATGGCAGCAGGACTTCCACCTAATCCCAGGACAAACCTTGTTACTACCCCGCCACCGCCAATTGCCATGAAGACAGCGGTGAACCCCATCGCGGCGACAACCAGCCATAATATGGTCCCGGTAGTAGTCACAGTTTGGTAGGCCGCTTCTTTTAACACTTTCAAGTTAAGCTTACGCGCACTGATCAATATGCTCCCTAAAGCTCCTGCTGCTGCCGCTTCCGTCGGAGTGGCAATGCCAAAGAAAATAGTCCCCAAGACAGCAAGAATAAGGAAGAGAGGAGGAAGCAGGGAAACAAGTAGACCAGAGAAATTTTGCAGCGAAAATTTCTTT
>CAZORT010000075.1:2310-5011 GCA_964582575.1 uncultured Thermotogae bacterium | reverse complement strand
CATGTTCTTTTTCCATGCGATCAAGAAAAGTGGCGATACGCACACAATCAGGACAACCTACATCATAGAAAAAGACGATCTCCACCACTGCGGTATCGCGAGCAGTCACGACATAAGGCACCGATAGCAAGACGAAGAATATCACCACTCCTAATAATAGTTTTCCAGCTGACATTCTCTCTCCTTCATGCATTAGTATAAAGCGACTGAGCGCCCATGTTGCACAGTAAAATTAGTAAACTCGTAATAGAAGAAAACTAATCTAATTGTAGTATAGCATAGATCAGACTCTTTTTCAGGAGATTGGACATCTGGTCATCGCACAACAAAGAGCAGTATTAGTCTTTTAGTTCTCCGTGCGTTGGTGGCTAAATAGTCAGGTATAGCCACCAGAAGACTAAGAGAGGAGATTTTGGACGTAAATAAACATGATTTGTAACTACTCAGGGGGTCAGAAGTCAGGAGCCAGAATCCAGAAGAAAACATTACATATCTGTCATTTCGAGAGAAGCGAAGGGGTCGAAATGACAAGATAATAGTGAACCGTACTGCTGGCTCCCTTTTCATTCTGACTCCTGAATTCTGACTTCTGGCTCCTGAGCAGTTACCATGATTTTAAATATAGCAGGGCTTGTATATCAAGCTCGCAGATTATCAGGAGTTTGAACGGATGTTCTAACTCCTAAAACCAGACAAGCCGTTTCTGGTCAGGAGCTGCTCGTTTTGAGGGTCGCCTTGGCGCTGTTGCACTATTTGTGGTCTCCTTGACCAGTTACCCCCAAGGCGTATAATGGATTCGCTATGAATATTGATGTTGGAGCTGTCCGGTTATATCAGTATCTGTCGCAAAATCTGGACTTCAAGGCCAGCAAGGTGATGAGAAGGCAAGTGCAAGAGTAACCACTACTAAAAAGAAGCTGACCTCAGGCTGTAAAAAAGGTGAGCGGATTTCCCTTCCCATATTCTTGTCATAGCATAGTGGAACATTAGTCTCTTTTACCTTGCAGTGGTTAAATCATTACTGGTTTCCTAAGAGACCGGTATAAAGGAGGATTTATTATGGGAAAGAAGAGCAAATACTATCTCTTACCACTTGATGGAACATTCAAAGAGAGCAGTCAAATATTTAAACCGATGCCGTTCATTGAACAGCATGATAATAACACCTATTTAGATCAACTTCTTGTCAAAGCAGCATTGATCAAGAAAAAACGTCCGGCCAAGGTGATCATCAACTGTTATAGTACTTTTTCTGCTCGTTCTGCTGATTGCGAAGAGATCGCTTCCATCATTCAGGGAATCAGTGATGCAGGAATTGAAACGATTTTTTATGCCAAGGAATACCGCGAGAAGGAACTTTATCTTGCTGCGGCAAGTAAGCGCGCTGTAATTGCTCCCGATGGTTCTCTTAGCTTTTTCGGTTTTGCTACAACGATGCCGTTTGTCAAGCAACTTACTGATAAAGTGGGAATTGAAGTTGAGGTATACCGTCGAGGAAAGTATAAAGGGGCAATGGATATCTTTCGTGTTGATCAGATTGATCCGGCCACTGAGGAAGCCTACGGAAAATACTACGAGGTACTCTTTGATAACTTCATCACACACATTTGCCAAAAGCGTGGTAAAGAGAGAGCAGATATAGACGAGCTCATAGATGGCAAGGTTCTTACTGCCCAGGAAGCGCTAGAGCAAGGATGGGTCGACGATGTGGATTATATCAGCAATCTGATTGACGAATGGAAAGAGGAGAAGTGCAACCCACTTAAACTTAAGGTGAAAAGACTTGTGATCGGCTCAAGGTGGCAAAAAAGAAAGAAGCGAATTGCTCTTTTATTTTTTGATGGCGCTATCGTTGATACTCATAACCAGAGACGATCATTTCTCGGTATACAGTCAATCGGGGACATTGATTATATTGATGAAATACGGAAACTTCGCTTTAACAAACGTATCGCTGGCGTTATATTCAGAGTAAACTCGCCCGGTGGCTCTGCTAGCGCCTCAGCCCATTTAACAGAAGAACTATTGAAACTCAAGAAAAAAAAGCCGTTATTTGTCTCGCAAGGGGGAGTAGCAGGATCAGGTGGATATTTTCTTTCCTATCCTGGTGATAAAATATTTTCCCATAATACAACTATTACAGGCTCTATTGGTGTTATTAGCGCATCATTTTATCTTAAAGGAATATATGATAAGATCGGCCTGACCCATTCTACGTTAAAGAAAGGGGCGCATGCTGATCTGTTCAGCGTTACACGCCGGCGCAGCGACAAGGAACGAACAATTATCGACGGGCAGGTCGAAGCATTGTATCAAAACTTTATAACGCGTGTCTCTGGCGGTAGAAAAATGAGTGTGAAAGAGGTAGATAAAGTTGGCCAAGGAAGAATTTGGAGTGGAACAGATGCCAAAGAACTCGGGCTGGTAGATGAGACTGGTGGTCTGTTAACGGCGCTCACAGCGATGGAAAAAGAACTCGGTGTAAAGAAGATCGCTGTTGAGGTCTTTCCTAAACTCCGTTACTCTTTCTTTGAAAAAGCGCTCCTTGGCAGCAAGCAAGAGACTACTCTTTCACTTCCAGCAGGAATGGATACCCTGCTGACATTAATAAATACGGATAAGAGCAATTTACTTACTCCCAGTTATTTAATGCCAGAGATTCTTTTTTTCGATATTAGGGTGTAATATGGGTAGAGGGTCA
>CAZORT010000075.1:0-2210 GCA_964582575.1 uncultured Thermotogae bacterium | reverse complement strand
TTTATGAGATCAGCGTAAAGGCTTCGGCACGCGAAGCAGGATTAATACGGAATACACCACGGATCGCTGATGTCACTAACTTACTTTCCGGTTTCTTGGCTCCACGTAATGTGATACATAAATGAGTTGCTTCTATGCGGACTAGGACTCCATAAGGCTTGATTTGCGTCATCAATATGTCGGCAACCTGTGTGGTAAGTCTCTCCTGTAATTGGGGTCGTTTCGCCATTATATCAAGTACACGGGCTAATTTACTCGCTCCGACAACTTGACCTTCTTTTACAACATAAACGATGTCCGCTGTGCCAGTAAAAGGAAGGAAATGGTGTTCACATATGGAGAAGAAGGGAATTCTCTTCACTGCTACCATTTCGTCATAGTCCTCTTGATAGAAGGTTTTGATTATTTGCGCAGGTTCTTGCTTGATATCAGCAAAGAATTCGCTGTACATTAAGGCCACTCGTCGTGGTGTGTTAAGCAGCACTTCGTCATTGAGGTGCTCAGTTCCTATTCCATGTAGAATTTGACGCATACCCTCTTCTATTTTCAGTAGATCCATCTGGTCACTCCCGTACTTGCAGATAAAATGGTAAATGGTAGTATATTTATGATTAGCGATCAACTCGTAATTTGCATCCTTGTTAAAAGGAGATTATTATCGTTGAAGTAACGGGACGTGGCGCAGCCAGGTAGCGTGCTTGCATGGGGCGCAAGAGGTCGCCGGTTCAAATCCGGCCGTCCCGACCAGTTTTAATTTTTAGTCTCTTCGGTCTTTCGCCTGGATAACTGACTCAACAATAGTTCTCTCCTGCGTATCATTCCCGCGCAAGCGGGATCCGTCTGTGTGACTGGAAGGTGGCAACTATCAAGATTGCTTCGGCTATGCATAGAGATCGCCCAGGAATTCTATTTAAATCCAATCATTCAAGTCTCTGTACCAATCTCATAGCTTGAGGTTATCTTTGTTACCCCAGCGATGGTGTTGGCAATTGGACAATATTTGCTTAGAGACAAATCGATCGCTTTTTTAAGGTTTTCTTCTGGAACATCGTTAGTAACATAATAAGTAATATGTATCTTTGTTACTACTTGTGGGTATTCCTCTGCCCGTTCATCACATATCTTTATTGAAAACGCTGCGGGTTCAGTTCTCATCTTACGCAAGATAGAGATTACATCCATCCCTGTACAACCACCCAGTGCGATCAGCATAAGCTCAAGTGGTCGCGCTGCACTATCTTTACCCGCGTTCTTTGGTGATGCATCCATCAATACGCTGTGTCCACTATCGCCGGTTCCAACAAATTGCATATTTGATATCAACTTAACACGCGTTTCTCCCATAATTCCTCCAAGATTTAATTGATAGTTGATAGTAACTACTCAGCCACCAAGATACAATGGTAAACAATGAAATACATTTTCAAAGTCCTGATAATCTGCGAGTTTGATAAATACTAATGTCGTGTCAATCAAGAAATGTCATTTCGACCCCTTCGCTTCTGTCATTCCGAGCCCTTCGCTTCGTGTCATCTCGCTCAGGGTAAACTCCGCGAAGGATCTTATAGCGCTCAGGGCAGGCTCCGGGAGAAATCTTTAGATTTATCAGTGCGCAGATTCTTTCAAAATAATAGAGTATCGTTAACATGGCACTAAGACGAGCGAAATTAAAGTTATTTGCATAAATCATTATAATTTGCGTCCAAAATCTCTAATCTTAGTCTCTTTGTGGCTATACCTGATGAGTTACAGTTGATAACCATTACTCATCAAATTATAATTTTAACATGTAACATAAATATCAAACAACCATATATTGCGTTGAGCATATGCATATATAGTTTGTAGTACCAGTAAATAGGAACAAAAAATAATTGGAGGAATCTGGTTTCTTAATCTATTTGCTGTGTAAATTTGATGTTGTAATATAATATATCGGATTTGAAGATAATAAAAGAGACCAGAAATAACAATGGAACATAATGTAACTGTTTATACAACCCCAACTTGTTCGTGGTGTCGTGCGGTAAAAAATTATCTAAACACCAATAACATCTCTTTTGAAGAGATTGATGTCGCAGCAGATATGAAAAAAGCGCGAGAATTATTCGATAAGAGTGGTCAATATGGTGTTCCTGTTCTTGATATCGATGGGATCATCGTTGTGGGGTTTGATCGGGCGCAGATCGACAGCCTGCTAAATCTGTAGA
>CAZORT010000074.1:0-5050 GCA_964582575.1 uncultured Thermotogae bacterium | reverse complement strand
CTCGCCAAGGCGAGCTCCTATAATGAATGTGCAAATATTTATTGCGTTACATATACAAAGGGCATCAGTTATAGGTTCACATCTTTCTGCTTGTAATTGGTGCGCGCGTCGAGTTGTGCAATTAATTCTTCTATCTCTTTATCACTTAGCTCTTTTATCTTTTCTGAGATTTTAAGTTCCATCTGTTCACGTCGCCGTTCTGCCCTGATCTGCTGTCGAAATGCTTTCGCTGTAAGAAGATTGGCGTTTTTATTGGCGCCGCTATGGATATAATTAACTTGCCACACAGGAAGCCGGTTCAGCATCTGTTTGGCAATCGTATTTAAATGTTGAAGATCAGGACGACGCGTCTCATGGATTTTATTCAGAGAGTTGACGACGATATGATTGTCAGTAAAGAATATTGCTGCTTGCGGTGCATAGGAGAGAGCACGGCGACATCCTTCAATCAATGCCTTATATACAGCTACGTTCTCTGTTACTCGGCCGATAATCTCGGAGACCTCTTCGAGGATGTTACCGTCCTTATCTTCTATCGAGATACCAATTGCTGTTTTCGGAGGATCTTTCTGCAGAGCAGCGCTTATATTAATGAATAATTTATCCATAGTATGGTGGGTCCACCAGGATTCGAACCTGGGGCCGACCGGTTATGAGCCGGTTGCTCTGCCGCTGAGCTATGGACCCTCTTGTATTATCCTCATTATTAATCATCTATTCAATTAACTACTATAACGAGAGTAACGGGTATTATCAAGGTAAATCCCAAATCTGTTAGTTGGGAAAGCCTAATTTTCGTTGTTTCAAACCACTTTTACTACGAAAATACTAAGAATCAGAAGCCATTTACTCAGAAGAGATAACCGGAATAGCCGTATCGCCGCTTGTCGCAGCGAACTGGAGATCATGGAGTGTGGCGTAAAAGCCGTTTTGGTCTAAGAGCTGTATGTGGGTTCCTTCCTCAATTATCTGGCCGTTATTAAGAACGATTATTTTGTCTGATTCGCGGATCGTTGATAAACGATGAGCGATGACAATCGATGTACGGCCTTTCATGATTTTGCGTAGTGAATCTTGGATAAGATTTTCCGTATGTGAATCGACATTTGCTGTTGCTTCATCTAAGATCAATATCTGTGGGTTAAAGGCGACGGCGCGGGCGAAGGAGAGGAGCTGCCGCTGCCCAGTTGAAAGGATCGCCCCTCGTTCTTTGATATCTGTGTAATAACCGTCCGGCATATCATCGATAAAATCAGCATTAACAAACTTGGCGGCTTTAATCGCCTCTTCCTCGGGTATTGCCGTTTTCAAGCGGATATTGTTAATGATGTCTCCCGAGAAAATAAACACATCTTGCAGGACGGCAGATAGTTGTGAGCGAAGAAATTTTATATCCAATTCTTCAATCGGAACGTTGTCGATCAGGATTTGACCTCGTTGAATCGGATATAGCCGTAACAATAGGCTGATGATCGTTGTCTTACCTGAACCAGTCGGCCCGACGATCGCCACTCTTTCGCCTAATGCTGCTATAAATGATACTCCCCGGAGAACCCAGTCTTCATCATTATACGCAAACCAGACATCGCGAAATTCTACCTCACCTTTAAAATCAGAGATTATTTGTCCGTTGCCGCGATCTTCTTCTTTTTCATCAAGCAGCAAGAAAATCCGTTCTGAAGAGGCCATCGCTCCTTGGAGAACATTGTAACTTTGTGATAAGTCCATAATCGGTTGAAAGAAGAGACGGGTATAAGCGAGAAACGCAACGAGCGCTCCAAAGCTCAACCCACCGCGCAGGAGATCAAATCCGCCATACCAGATTATCGCTGCGATCGCAATTGAGCCGATAAGACCCATTATTGGGTTGAAGATAGCTACACTCAACATCTGCTGGATCTCTGCCTGGTATTTTTCAGTATTAACTTTGGAGAAACGGGTATTACTCTGTATTTCTTGTACAAAGAGGTGAATAATCTCTATACCCGAGATGCTCTCTTGGATAAAAGAGTTCAGTTTGGCGAGCGTGAGCCGGATATTACGGTAAGCTTCGCGGGTATAGCTGCGAAACTTAAGCGCTGCGAGGAAGAGGAATGGGCTAAATCCAAGGATGATCAATGCCAACTGCCAGTCAATGCGCAGCATGATAATAGAGATACCGATGATGAGAAAGAAATCACGAAATACTGTGACCAGCACCATAGTATACATCTCATTTATCGCTGCCACATCATTTGTCGTTCTGGTCACCACGCGACCGACTGGAGTACGATCGAAAAAGCGGATGGGAAGACGCAGGATATGAGAAAATATTTGATGACGCATGTCATACATCACTCGTTCTCCGGTCAATTGGAGAATATATACCTGTACTGCATTGAGTACAAAGCGTAGTATCAGTGCTATCATAAAGATTATCGCTAACTGCAATATCCCATGAAGATTTCTTTCCTGCAGTAATGCTCGATCGCTTCGTGGCAGAAGAAGAAGATTCTCTTCGCTGATCGCATACCCTCCTTGCACTGGGATGAATAATGCAGGATGGTCTGTGACAATAGTGATCGTCGCTGCATTCGCTGCGACGAATAGATACCGTTCTACCCCAATGTATCCATCTTCTTGCCATTGGAGATGTATTACATCTGGCAGAGAGCGTAGATCGACTAAGTATCTATTCTCGCTTAAACCATCTTGCTCTGGCAACGATAAGGGAAAGCGGATAATAACCGCGTCAATCGGCTCTTCAGCTGGCAGTATGGCGACAGCAAACGGAACGGCCATATAGCGATCGATCGCTATTTTTGTGATATATGGCATCGCTATTTCAATTGCCATCAGTGCAAAGACTAATAATCCTGCGATGACAAACATCAACTTGTATGGTTTTAAGAATTTGATCAGTCGTAGCATCAGGCGCAGATCAAATGCCTGTCCTAATTTTTCATCTTCGATCTTATAATCCATTTACAATCTACCCCTTTTCAATCTGTTGTAACCGGTAAAGGTTGCGATAGAGTCCATCTGCCCGCACCAAGGTGTTATGGGTGCCTGACGCAACTATTCGGCCTTGGTCGATAACGATGATCTTGTCGGACTTGGCTATTGTGGAAACACGATGAGCGATCACAATACATGTTTTTGCCGCTAATATCTTTTGGAGATTATTTAAGATCGCTTCTTCTTTTTCTGCGTCGACTGCCGATAAGGAATCATCCATAATCAATATCTGGGGGTCGAGGATTATCGCACGGGCAATGGCAAGGCGCTGTTTCTGTCCCCCAGAAAGAGAGATTCCCCGCTCTCCGACCATCGTATCAAATTTTTGTGGAAACGCATTAATCTCATCGTATATTCCTGACAGTTGAGCAGCACGTTCGATTGCATCCATCGTTGCGTCTGGTCGTCCGAATCGAATATTCTCTTTTACGGTGGTCGAAAAGAGAAACGGATCTTGTGGTACAACACCGATTTTTCGCCGTATCTCTTCCAGCGAAAGCTCGCGCACATCGGTTCCTCCAATAAAGAGCGTTCTGGGCGGTGGATCCCATATTCGTGCGATAAGGCGCACCAAGGTACTTTTACCTGCTCCTATCGAGCCAATGATTCCCAGAGTCATCCCCTCTTCAATGATAAGGTCAATGTTGTGCAGAGCGATCTCACGGCCGTTCTGATTATAACGGGAGATTTTTCCCTGACCGTTCTTGGAAGTGCTATCCGGCTTTTCATTCTTATAGCTAAAACTGAGATTGCGAAACTCAATTATTGATGAATTAAATGACTTAGGATCATCAGGTGTGCTGATCTCTGGCTGCGTGCTTAAGATAGCGTTTATCCGCTGCAAAGATGCGCGGCCACGCTGAATCAAGTTCACTGCCCAACCTAAGGCGGTCATCGGCCAAATGAGTATCATCACGTATTGACCGAGAGCGACAAAATCTCCCAACGAGAGATCTCCGCCAATCACATGGCGTCCGCCGATCAGCAGAACGATCGCCATTGATATGCCACCGAGCAAGGAGAGCAAAGGTTGAAACAACCCCCATATCTTGACTAAATGCATGTTTGTGTTGACCAACTCAGTGTTGAGCTGATTGAAATCACGGTTTGTTCCTTCTTCTTGTGCGAATGCTTTGATTACTCGAATGCCAGCAACATTCTCGCGTACATTTTCCATAACGAGACTGAATGCTTGTTGGACGGCTTGAAAGCGGCGGTGAATTATCTTGCCAAACCCGGACATGAGTAACAAAATAAACGGAAGCGGAATGATTGCATAGAGAGTTACACGGGGAGCGATTGAAAACATAATTATCAACGCCAACGGAACTAAGATGATTGGATCAATCAACGTTAATATACCAAACCCACATGCCCTTGTCACCGCGTCGATATCATTTGTGGCATGAGCCATCAGATCGCCAGTCTTAGTTCGATTGTAAAATGAAGCGTCCATACGGAGCAGATGTGAATACAATTTACTTCGTAGCGCTTGTTCAATACGGCGCGATGTGCCGACAAGGTAATACCGCCAGAGAAACCGTAATCCCAGTGCAGCTAATGCCAATCCTGCAATCTGCAGGGCGTTGCGCACATATCCCCTTTCCCCGCGGGCAAAGAGATCGATCGCCTCACTAATAACCAACGGAACGATCAGCGAGATTCCGTTTAACAGCAGCAGCGCAACAAGACCTGCTGCCACTCGCCAACGATAGCGCAAGAGCCAGGTGAGCAGTGTATCCTGTTTATTTATGCGCCCTGTTGGGAGAGAAGAGGATCGGTTGCTTTCTCGCGATTGGTTTACCGTAACCTGATCTGATTCTGTTACATCTTTTGTTCTTTGCTTGCTCATCAATATACTTCCTATAATTCGTATAATATTATTTCGTATGCTACCTATAATAATACTTTACTGGAATTTGTAAAGAGTTTCAAGGGGGTTAATGATCGACAATTATTATTCCCATTCACCAATAGTAATACAAATCTCCCTCAAGAGCTAATTTTTTCGACCGTCTGTGGATCATTGATAGACAGACCATCGAATCGACGG
>CAZORT010000073.1:0-5071 GCA_964582575.1 uncultured Thermotogae bacterium | reverse complement strand
GTTATTCTACCTGGAGGGTACTGGAAGATGGCAGAGAAAAGAACGGTAGTGCTTGGCGTTATCGGTGCTGACGTTCATGCAGTAGGGAACAAAATTCTGGAGTATGCGTTCACTGAAGCAGGATTCAAGGTAGTCAATATTGGGGTTCTCTCAACGCAGAAAGACTTTATTGAAGCAGCGATTGAGACCGATGCTGCCACTATTTTGGTCTCCTCGTTATATGGCCATGGTGAGTTAGATTGTCAGGGATTTCGTGACCGCTGTATTGAAGCCGGATTAGATAATATCCTGCTCTATGTAGGAGGGAATTTAGTAATCGGCAAACAAGATTGGGAAGAGGTCAAAGAACGTTTTCTAAAGATGGGATTTGATCGTGTCTATCCGCCAGGAACATTGCCAGATGACCCAATCCGTGATTTAAAGAATGATTTAGGCATAATTGATTAACGACCGATAATGACAATCGCCATTCTGTTCGATATTGGCAGTACATTTACGAAAGTGACGGCCGTTGATTGTGATGAGGAGAAGCTGTTAGGCAGAAGCGCAGCTCCGACAACGATCAACAGCGATGTAAATGAAGGGATTAAGCAGGCTATTACGCAGTTGGAGCAACAGATAGGGATAATAACTGCGCAGGCGGATATTAAACTGGCCTGCAGCAGTGCCGCCGGCGGTTTGAAGATGGTGGCTATTGGGCTTGTGCCGGAATTGACAGCACGAGCTGCACAATGGGCCGCTCTCGGCGCTGGAGCGAAAGTTTTACAGACCTTTGCATTCAAATTAAGCAAACAAGAGATAGAGAAGATCAACGCGCTTGACGTTGATATCATTCTGCTGTGCGGCGGTACCGATGGGGGTAACAGCGCCACAATTCTTCATAATGCTCATATGCTGGCTCGTTCCCCGCTTAAGGTTCCGATAATTATCGCCGGTAACAAAGCGGTGCAGGATGAAATTAGTGGCATCCTACAAGAAGCAGGAAAAGATATTTTCATCACTGATAATGTAATGCCGCAACTTGAGGAGCTACATATAGAACCGGCACGACAAACAATTCGCACCGTCTTTCTTAAGCAGATTATCAACGCCAAAGGACTGGAGACCGCACAGCGTCTTGTTGATGGGGTAGTAATGCCTACTCCTTCTGCAGTGATGTGCGCTGCTCAACTACTGGCTCACGGTGATGGCAAGAATAACGGGTGGGGCGAATTACTTGTGCTCGATGTAGGTGGCGCAACGACAGATGTATATTCCATGGCTGCAGGAGCTCCGATATCATCAGGTGTGGTATTAAAAGGCCTAGTTGAACCGTGGGAGAAACGGACCGTTGAAGGCGATCTTGGTATGCGCTATAGCGCAGGCAGTCTCGTTGCTGCAGTGGGGAAAACCTATCTGCTCTCTCTTGGAAAAGAATTAAATCCAACCCTCTCTTTTTCTGGTGATGAATTAGAAGATTTTATCATTTCTTTAGAGGAAGAACCAGAGAAAATCTGCACCTCTGAAAAAGAGATATTTTTCGAAACGATCATTGGCCGGGCAGCGGTGACAACGGCAATGAACCGACACGCCGGTAGATTGAAACAAGTATTCACACCCCACGGAGAAGTTTTCCTGCAGCAAGGGAAAGATCTGTCGCGCGTAAAGAAAATAATCGGCACCGGCGGAATTTTAGTCCATCATCAATCGCCACAAATCCTTCTTACAGGAGCAATACGTCTGCCAGGAGAGAAAACTATTCTCTCCCCACTTGCCGGGGAGTTTTACCTTGATAAACAGTATATACTGCCAGTAGCGGGGTTGTTGGCTAACGAAATGCCAAAGACAGCATTTAATCTGCTGCAGCGCTATTTAATGCCCGTATAGAGCGTGCTAACAGTCTGCCTGGAAGAATAATGACATTTTGCATTGAAAATCGTCCCGTGGAATATGTAGAATAGAGAGTACCAATCAGTAGTCAGAATAAGGGAGCCGCAAAAATATTCTGACTCTTAACTTAACCCCTAAATATGCAGGAGGATACGAAATAATGGCGACAGAGCTCAGTGACCAACGAATTCCGGAAGAGAAATTTTTCGGTTTACGTGCAAAGGTTCTCTCTGAGTGGCCGACAGGCCAAGAGGTTGATATTGCGGAGGCAATCACTTACCACAACAATCTTCCCGACAGGAAAAATGTGGTAGCAGTAGTAAAGAGAGCTGCCGAACGTGGGAAGATCCTTATTCAGCCGCGAGCGGGAACAACCATTCTCGAAGAACAGATAAAACTACTTCGCTATCTGCAAGATGAGGGCGGAGCTGATATTCTTCCAACGACGATCGACAGTTATACCCGGCAAAATCAGTATGAAGCAGCACAAAAAGGGATCGAAGCGAGCAAAACAATGGGGCGTTCAATGCTGAATGGATTTCCAGCAGTCAACTACGGTGTTGCTGCATGTCGTCAGCTGGTAGAGGCGCTTGATCGACCGTTACAAATCCGTCATGGCACCCCTAATGCTTGCTTGCTGGCCGAGATCTCTCTTGCTGGTGGATTCACTGACTTTGAAGGAGGAGGGATCGGTTATAACATTCCCTATGCCAAAGATGTCTCACTTCTATCTTCCCTCACTGCTTGGCAATACGTTGATCGCTTAATCGGCTATTACTATGAGCAAGGGGTAGCGATCAACCGGGAATTATACGGGACATTGACTGGCACGTTGATTCCTCCGTCTATTTCACATGTTGTCGGAATTATTGAAGGAATTTTAGCGGCTAAACAAGGAGTAAAGTTCATCACTTTTGGTTGCGGACAGAATGGGCATCTTTTACAAGATATAGCATCTGTACAGACATTGCAAGAATTAGCAGCTGAATATCTGGCACAGGCAGGATTTTCTGATGTGATGGTCACAACGGTCTTTCATCAATGGATGGGTGGTTTCCCACCTGATGAAGCACGGGCATTTGCCATAATCTCTTGGGGTGCGGCTGTAGCAGCGTTGGCTAAAGCTAATAAGATAATCGTTAAAACTCCGCAGGAAGCGATCGGAATTCCAATAAAAGAGGCCAATGCTCAAGGTCTCAAAGCGACCAGACAGATGGTGCAGATGCTTGAAAATCAATCATTTGAGTCAACGGAACAATTAAGAACTGAAAAAGAAATTATCAGATTGGAAGTAACACAGATCATTGACAAAGCATTGGAATTAGGGAAGGGCGATTGGGCTCAAGGGGCGATCAGAGGGTTTGAGGCGGGAATTATTGATGTTCCATTCGCTCCCAGTCGGTATACGCGTGGAGCTATGCTGCCGGCACGCGACACAGAAGGAGCGGTCAGATTTCTTGATTTTGGCAATCTGCCCTTTAATCATGAGGTAAAGGAATTTCACCGCGAGAAAATAGCTGCAAGAGGGAAGAGAGAAGATCGCGAACCTAACTTTCAGATGGTCATCGATGATGTATACGCTATTGGACAAGGACGTCTTGTCGGTCACCCCAAAGCGAAAACCGTAGTACGATGAAAATTGTCCAAGTATTGACCTCCCACGGATTAACTGGCTTCTATTTTGATGATCAACGAGCGATTAAAGCCGATGCTCAATCAAACGGTTTTGCTTATTACGGCAGACCATTAACTGCAGGATTTACTTCTATTCGCCAACCAGGGGAATCGATCTCTCTTATCCTTCTATTATCAGATGGGCAGATGGCATATGGTGATTGTGCTGCTGTTCAATATTCCGGAACAGGTGGCCGTGACCCACTCTTCCTTGCCCGAAACTATCTCCCGCTGATCAAGAAAGATTTAATACCGACCCTCGTGGGACGGAAATTGACCTCATTTAAAGAGATGGCTGCTGAATATGATTCTTTTCGGCTCAGTAATGGAGATTCTCTTCATACCGCTATCCGTTACGGATTATCACAAGCATTCCTTGATGCAGTAGCAAAAAAAGAGGGAGTGACAATGACTGAGGTGATCATCAAGGAATACGGACTCTCCACAAAAGAGATCAAACCAGTTCCGATCTTTACTCAGACAGGAGATGATCGCTATATAGGTGCAGATAAAGCAATTTTAAAACGGGCAGAAGTTCTTCCCCATGGACTGATTAACAATGTGCGTGACAAAGTAGGCTTACATGGCGAGCTGTTACAAAAGTATATTAGTTGGCTAAAGGATCGTTGCCTCACTCTGGGAGGCAGAGATTACAAGCCGATATTTCATATCGATGTTTATGGGACGATCGGCCTCCTCTTTGAGAATGATATACCCCGTATTGCTGAATATTTACTAAAATTGGAGAAGAGTGCGACGCCCCACTTACTACGGATTGAAGGGCCACTTGATGCCGGCGGAAAAGAGGCACAGATTGAGCAGTTATATCAACTTAAACAGGAGATTCACCGCCGCGGCGGGAAAATAGGGATTGTTGCTGATGAATGGTGTAATACCTTACAAGATATACGTGAATTTGCTGCTGCCGAGGCAGTTGATATGATTCAGATCAAGACGCCCGATTTGGGAGGAATAGAAAATACAATTGAAGCGGTCATCTACTGTAAAGAGAAAGGAATCGGTGCTTACCTGGGGGGGACAAGTAATGAGACCGATCGTTCGGCACAAGTGTGCACTCAAGTTGCTTTGGCCGTGCAACCCGCTCAGCTACTCGCTAAACCAGGAATGGGAGTAGATGAAGGGATGATGATCGTCTTCAATGAGATGCAAAGAACGTTGGCGTTGCTGGAGCATCGCCGCGTAACAACCAATCTTTGACAGCAACTACTTAAGTGACCACGGGAGAAAGAGATAAAGGTGTAATAGATAACCAGAGTCAAAAGGATGATTTTGGCACCTGATTTCTGGCTTCTGAATAGTTATCTTTGATATTAACCTTAAAACTGATGCTCAATCAGAGAGTATATTTTGTTATATCGGAATTTCAAAAATTACGATACAACGATTGGGGGTTATCGGGGAAAGAATCTGCTTTCCCTTATGGGGTGACAGCGGAAAAATGCGATGAAAAAGAGCATTTTGGAGCGCCAGAGGGGCGGTAGCCCCGATGGAAGTTTCCCCGAAGGGG
>CAZORT010000072.1:0-5149 GCA_964582575.1 uncultured Thermotogae bacterium | reverse complement strand
CCTGACTAGTTACGACTGCCGATAGAATAACTTGCCGCAACTTACATCAGATTTAGGAATCGCTCGTTAACGGAGTGGCTCAATTTGCAATCGAATTCTCTACGGCTTTATGGTTATCTTTGAGATAATGAGCAGTAAATGCGACAAAGACACCGATCATCAGCCCGAGGATTCCAGCAATAGCGACGTTAAGCATTCGGCGCGGTCCGATCGGAACTTGGGGTATTATGGCTGCTTCGACGACCGTAATCGGCTCTGGCTCTTCAGCAATGGCGGTACGAGCATTCAACAAACTTCGTGATAAATCATGATATTTCGCTCGCAGCGTTGCAACATCGCTATCCAACCTGGCGATGGTCAGATCGTTCTCTACTAATTGCGCAGAAAGTGCAGTAATTTGCGCTACCCCCAAATAATTCGACTGTTCCACATAGCTGATCGCAGCTTCTAACCCCGCTATCGTGGTTCGTCCTTCTTTGATCTGTCGTTGAATAGAGAAGAAAAGCTCATTTTTTATCTCGTGCTCAACTATCAGCTTGGGCAAGGCGGCAAGTTCCTTCTCCGTCAGTCCTCCGGCAAGAAGGTCTCCGATTTCCTGTAGATCAAGCCCTTGTTGCAGCGTGATAACCGGCTGAATCTTCGCCAATTCCTCTTCGCTGCGGGCAGTTCTCGCTTCTTCTCTCACTAACTGGTATCGACTTTCTGCCAATGATGTCAGGTTCCGTTGATGAGTAGCGAGCAAAGTTCTCAACTCTGCGACCAACAGTTCACGTGGATTCTCTTGCTCAAAGACCCTTCTTCTCTCCTGTGCAGCAGAGAGATCGGTTGCAACTGCAGTAAATGATGTAGCGATAAACTCGTATGTACGGACGATGCGGCGCAGCCGAGAGGCGGAATATCGCTCTATATATAACTTAGCCCAGGTATTGGCAAGATCGGACACTATCTGGGGGTCACTACCAGTAACGGTCATCACAAGGATGGGAAAGTCTGCTGTTCCCTCGAGCGTTACCTGTATCCTATCTGCAAGTTTTTCCACAGTGAACTCTCCATGGCCATAAACAGCTGTGCCTATTTCGCGCAGCAGATCAGATGTATTGGCCAGGCGGAGAAGTGCCTCCGGCGCAAGTCGTGCCTCAATAGGGACTACACCTTCAGCAAGGGCAGGGGTTGGCATGCTCATGAGTTGAGTCCGCGCTTGATATATTGAGGGAAGATTCAATGAAAAGATGATACTGGCAGCGAGAGCTGCCACGGTGATGATTACCACGGTCCATTTCCCTCGCCATAAGACGCGCAGATAATCAGCTAAATTGACTTCGTACTCTTCCATACTATATAATACCTCCTAATTTTAAATCGACCAGCGCTATTACGCTTTGCTGATTAATCTCTATAGTATACCAAACTATTCCACAATAAGCAAGTATTACAAGGTGCTGCGCTTTTTGGGCAATGATCATTGCCTGAGGACGTGGAGAATCGCTACCAGCCCAACTGCTATACAGTATACTCCGAACGCTTTTAATTTTCCTCGCATCAGGAGCGCTAACAGGAATTTAATCGCAACTGCGCCGACAATTGTAGCGACTGCTCCTCCGATAATCAACTCAATCCATGGGATATTTGCGTTGTCGCCCATCGCCTGATATAACTTGAATCCACTGGCGCCGAGTATCGCTGGCAGAGAGAGGAGGAATGAAAAACGTGCCGCTTCTACAGCACGGATTCCCCGCAGCAGACCGATTGAGATTGTCACGCCACTGCGCGAGATTCCGGGAATCAATGCAACTGCTTGCGCAACGCCGATCGTCAGAGCATCGATACGGTTAAGCCTGCTGCGGTGAGTTCGTCTCTGTGCCCAATCAGCGACAAAGAGCATTCCGCCGGTTACAAGGAGTGCTATTCCGACGAGGAGAATTGAAGCGAATGCTCTTTCCACAGCCTCTTCCGCTAACAGACCGGCAAGTGCGATCGGTATAGTGGCGATTACCAAGAAGATGATGTAGCGTCGCTCCTTAGCCATCTCTTTTCTCATCACCCCTTGCAAGAGCGTATAGAGATCGCGCCGGAAGAGCACTAATACTGCGAGTGCTGTTCCCATATGAACAGCGGCTTCGAGCAGCAAGCCTGGCGGATCGACTCCGAGAATCTCCTGCGCCAGCACGAGGTGAGCAGAGCTGGATACCGGTAGAAATTCAGTCAACCCTTGCACGATCCCCAGTATGATATAACTGATCATTTCGCTTGCTGCCTCCTTAGGGTATGACCGATAAGTAACTTAACGATAATGTTACGTTAGAGCCTCGTAATTAAGCTTCTTTCATTGCAGTGAGTCTATCTGATAACCGGTGGAGCGTCAATTATTTTCTGCTCACCTCCGACTGGGCAGTAAATGACAAGATCGGTTCCCGCGCCGTAGTAGGAAAGATCGCTTCCAATATGCACAGCAGTGCTATTAGCGTTGATTTCACTGCTCAACGAGGAGTCGCTTAATCGCAGCCCGCAGTTGATCTTCGTGGCGTAGATGGAGATAGCGCACAACTCCCTGACGATCAATTAAGAAAGTTGCTGGAACCCCAACGACATTAAATAGCTCAGCTATCTTATCTGCCTGCTCAAATATCTGGCGGAAAGTGATATTAAACCTGTCTATCGCTTGGTTCATCTCCTGTTTGGTACGATCGAGATTGATTCCGATGATCACCAGACCTTTGGCCGCATACTCTTCATAAAGTCGCTGAATTAACGGAAGCTTATCAATGCAGGGCGGACACCAACTGGTCCAGAAATTGATCAAGATCACCTTGCCGCGCAGATCGACAAGCACAATCTCTTCTCCTGCTATGTCAATGGCACGAAACTCCGGCGCTGGAAAGGGAGCATCCAGTCGCTCAGGCGGTGTAAACGGATCAGCCAACGGTATATCTTCTGGAACAATGAATTTTTCGTCTGGGATGGTGATATTAGGCATAAATTCCTTCCATTCGATGGTAATTGTCTGCTTACCTACCGCTGGTATCTCATTTATTATAGTCATTTGCACGATAAAGTAGGTCTGTTGATCGATCCACCAGGTGGTTCTCTGTAGCTCGTCTGCGATCAAAACTACACTTTCAATGACCCATACAGCACGTTCAGCAAGTATCTCTTCATGTATCGCAGTATAGTGAGTATCCGCCTCAAGGTGAAAAACATTTGTAATATTCAGCGGTGGTGGATCGTCTCTCATTTTGCTCCATTGACCATCACTGTACATATAAATGAATTGCGTTTGCAGGCCGGAGATCATTGTCATGAGAACCTGAATATCGTCCTTATCTATTACTATATCCATTCGTATACGAGGATAATCAAACCACATTTGAAGTATAGTAGTTGGCTGCTTCTCTTCCCCAATAATCATGAAGCTCAGCGCTTTAGCGTAAAAAGATGTAATCTGGTCATAGACTTGCCCTACCCTCTCCATTACTGCTGTTGCGTGCGGGCAAGGGACAGGCACTTCAGCTTGTCCAAGTATTCCTCCGATGAGGAGGAGAGTTGATAATACTACTGCGATCACGGTTGTTCTTATTTGCATGTTATATCTCCTTGTGAAATGGTTGATAATTAACTTAACGATACATGGTAACGCTAAGTTAGAGCCTCGTAATTAAGCTTCTTTCATTGCAGTGAGTCTATCTGATAACCGGTGGAGCGTCAATTCTTTGCCGATCACCTCTAATATCTGAAACAATCCTGGCCCGACGGTCTGGCCGGTCACAGCATAACGGCATGGCTGCGCAATATCCTTGAGTTTTACTCCTTCTGTTTCTGCGACCCTGCGCAGCTGTTCCTCAATTGTCGCAGCAGTAAACTGATCGATCGTGTGAAATGCGTCAAGGATTCCTTCCATAAGGTCTATCTTATCAGGAGAAAAGTATTGATGTGCTGTTACCGCGTCGTAATGCAATGTAACGGGAAAGAGAACTGCCAATGCCATTGCCAGATCGATAAGCGTGCGACTGCGATCGCGCAGCAGAGTTACAGCAGTAATGAGCTGTGCATCTTCCTTTGCGTTCCATTGCGCTCGGTCAGCTATTTGCGCTTCAATCACAAATGGTTCTACCAATGTAATGAGCTCCTTGGGATCGGTCAGTTTTATATGGCGACTATTCAGCCAGAGAAGTTTTTCTTCGTCAAAGATCGCTGCTGAAGTGCCGATAGCAGTCAGTCCAAATAGATCGATCAGTGATTCTTTCGTAAAAACCTCTTGATCACCGTGTGACCAACCGAGACGGGCAAAGAAATTAAGTAACGCTGCCGGAAGAAATCCGCGTCCTTTATAATCAAGGACAGATGTTGCGCCGAGTCGCTTACTCAGTTTCTGCCTATCCGGCCCAAGAATCATCGGTAGATGAACAAATTTCGGCAATGGCGATCCCAATGCTCTATAGATCAGCATCTGCCGTGGGGTGTTATTTAGATGTTCATCTCCTCTGATCACATAATTGATATTAAGATCACTGTCATCGACCACGCACGCGAAATTATAAGTAAAAGAGCCATCAGAACGGCGAATTACAAAGTCCTTTAGCTGCTCATTAGCGAAGGTCACCGCTCCGGCGAGAAGATCATCTACTACAATCTCACCTTGCCGAGGAACCTTAAACCATAGAGCTCCTTCTTTTTCGTAAACTGCGCCGGCAGCGAGGAGTTTTTTTGCTGCGCATTGGTAGAGAAGACCCCGCTCGCTCTGGCAATAATATTCATCCCAATCAATTCCAAGCCAGCGCAGTGACATGATGATTTCATCGAGTGATTGCTCAGTTGATCGCATCTGATCCGTATCCTCGATCCGGAGGATGAAATCTCCTTTATTGTGGCGAGCGAATAACCAGTTAAAGAGTGCAGTTCGCGCACCACCGACATGTAGATATCCAGTTGGACTAGGGGCAAAACGTACCCGTACCTTTGACATATTTCGCCTCACTTAAACTTTAGTTATCTTGATTGTAGTTGATTTACTGTGTAGCGCCAACTTGGTAAAAGTGTAAGATGCAAAATAATTATAACTGCTCAGGAGCCAGAAGTCAGAATTCAGGAGTCAGAATGAAAAGGGAGCCAGCAGTACGGTTCACTATTATCTTGTCATTTCGACCCCTTCGCT
>CAZORT010000071.1:1513-5258 GCA_964582575.1 uncultured Thermotogae bacterium | reverse complement strand
AACTCCACAACTTCTCGGTATTTCTACCCGTAACTGATTACTTGTTACTCTCTCTGAGCCTGTTCTTTCTGTTCGCAATACAGTAGAATAACTTACTTAAGATATGCAAACTATTACATATCGGCATATTTGGTATCTTTCGTTTGGAAATACAAGGAGAAGAGAATGACTTACCAAAAAAATATCACTGATCGACTGGTCTATCCAAACTCACCACAAAAAGAGCATATTGATTTCCTGCACGGTCTTCGTATTCCTGATCCTTACCGCTGGTTGGAAGAGATCGACTCTACGCAGACAGAAGAATGGATCAAAGCGCAAAACAATCTCTCCTCACATTATCTTGCTGCGATCCCTGCTGGGCAGGTAATTAAAGAACGATTACAGAATCTGTGGAACTATGATAAATTTGGTGTTCCATTTCGGCGGGGAGATTATTTTTTCTTCACACGCCATGATGGTTTGCAGAATCAGCCGGTGTTGTATTGGACGACCTCACTTGACGATGAGCCTAAAGTCCTTCTTGATCCAAATCAACTTTCCAAAGATGGAACTGTAGCGCTTACGAGTTACGCTGTAAGTGAAGATGGAAAGAGAATAGCTTATGGACTCTCCTCAGCAGGATCAGATTGGCAGGAGTGGCATATTCGCGAAGTAGAGACCGGAGATGATCTTACAGACCATCTTAAGTGGGTTAAGTTCTCCGGCGCCTCTTGGACTCATGATGGTCAGGGATTCTTCTACAGTCGCTATGATGAACCTGAGGAAGGAACCGCCTACAAAGGGGCTAACTATTATCAAAAACTTTATTATCACCGTGTCGGCTCACCTCAGTCTGCAGATGAGCTGGTCTATGAGCGTCCCGACCACAAAGAATGGGGGTTCACTGGCTCTGTTACTGAGGATGGTCGCTATTTGCTGATTGCAGTCTGGAAAGGCACCCACCGCGAAAACGGCCTCTTTTACAAAGACCTGCAGGCAGACGATAGTAAGGTTATTGAACTGCTTAATGAATTTGACGCAAATTATATTTTTATTAGCAACGACGGCCCAGTATTTTATCTTATGACCGATCTTAACGCTCCGCTGTCCAAGGTAATTGCTATCAATATCACTGATCCAGATCGCGCAAATTGGCAGGAGATCATCCCTGAGGCGGCAGATGTTCTGCAAAGCGTCAGCTTGGTAGGCAACATGTTTATCACTTCTTACCTGTATAACGCACACAGCCGCGTATTGGTACTGGATAAGACCGGTAAAGTTGTCCACAAAGTTAAGCTTCCAACGATCGGATCTGTGTATGGGTTCGATGGTCGTCGTGAAGACCAAGAGACATTCTATTTCTTTACCGGATTTACTACGCCAGGAACGATTTACCGCTATGACATGCAGACCGGCCAGAGCAGAATCCTTTGGGCGCCAAAAGTTGATTTTGACTCTGCTGCATATGTGACCGAGCAAGTCTTCTGCACAAGCAAGGATGGGGTGCAAATACCAATGTTCATCTGTCACAAACAGGGGTTGAAGCGAGATGGGGATACTCCGACTTATCTCTATGGCTATGGTGGGTTCAACATTGCGTTAACCCCTGCTTTCTCGGTAAGTAATCTCGTTTGGATGGAGATGGGAGGGATCTATGTCCAGGCGAATCTACGCGGTGGCGGTGAGTATGGGAGATCCTGGCATGAAGCAGGGATGAAGTTGAATAAACAGAATGTTTTTGATGATTTTATCGCTGCGGCAGAGTGGCTGATTGAGAACAAGTACACTTCTACGCCAAAGCTTGCAATCGGTGGCGGCAGTAACGGAGGTTTGCTTATCGGTGCTTGTATAACACAACGCCCGGATCTGTTCGGCGCTTGCCTTATTAGAGTAGGAGTGCTGGATATGCTGCGCTTCCACAAGTTTACTATTGGGTGGGCGTGGATATCAGATTATGGTTCTCCAGAAAATCGTGAGGAATTCGATGCCCTCTATGCCTATTCCCCTTATCACAATCTACAACAAGGGATGGTTTATCCGGCGACCCTTATCATAACTGGGGATCATGACGATCGCGTCTTTCCTGGCCATAGCTTTAAGTTTGCCGCTGCTCTGCAGTCTGTCCAACACAGAGAAAGACCGGCACTGATTCGTATCGACACCAAAGCTGGCCATGGGATGGGAAAACCAATCGCTAAACTGATTGAAGAACAGACAGCATGTTGGGCGTTCTTGGTGAAGAATCTGGCAATGACCATCACCTGAGCCTTTAATTTACCAGTCGGATATGAAACCTCAAGATAACAGGAAATATGCAGTTGTGGTGCCAAACCGCAAAGAAGTATGCTCAGAGCAAGGTAATTGCTCGTGATCATTGATGATAATATCAGATGACACTATTGCCGCGATATCGACCCCGATCGGCGAGGGGGGGATCGGGATTGTCCGTGTCAGTGGGCCGCTGGCGATCACCATTGCAGAAAAGATATTCTCTTCGTCGGCTAACGTTCGTCTCTCCTCTGTGGCGAGCCATACCTTACATTATGGATTTATCGTCGATAAAGATCGGCGTATTGATGAAGTACTCGTTGCAGTTATGCGCGCTCCTCGCACCTACACACGGGAAGATATAGTTGAAATTAATTGTCACAGTGGTATTGTTCCGCTGCGCCAGATATTTAATCTTCTGCTGCAACACGGAGCTCGTCTTGCAGAACCAGGTGAGTTTACCAAACGTGCATTTTTAAACGGACGAATTGATCTTCATCAGGTACAAGCAGTACTCAATGTTGTGAAAGCAAAAACAGCATTGGGATTAGAGACTGCGATCAGCCATTTAGAAGGCCGCTTTTCATCCATTGCTGCTTCAATTAGAGATGAACTTTCCCGTCTGTTAGCCCAGATTGAGGTAGAGATTGATTTCCCTGATGCTGATCTTGAGCCGAAGTCGCAACAGGAACTTCTGGGTAGTCTGATTATATTACAAAACCGTATTGCGGAGATAATAGCGCGCGGGGAAGAGGGTAAGATTGTAAAAGAAGGGTTGGTAATCGTTATCCTCGGAAGAACCAATGTGGGGAAATCAACATTGTTTAACGCATTACTCCAAGAGGAGCGCGCCATCGTTACATCGATCCCTGGGACAACACGCGATACATTAGAAGAGACGATCGTAATCGATGGCATTCCGTTCCGCCTTATCGATACTGCCGGCCTGCGTCGTAGTAGTAACGTAGTCGAAAAAGCAGGAATAAAACGGACTAAGCAGGCACAAGAGATTGCAGATTTGGTACTATTTGTCATTGATAACAGCCTTCCGATTACCGATGATGACCGACGATTGGCCGCTGATCTTACCAGTAAAAAGGTAATATTGCTGCTCAATAAATCTGATTTACCAGTAGCTAATGATAATATAGAATTGGCAGGTGAGTGGAAGAAGATTTATCCAATCTCAGCGCGCGATGGGACAGGATTGAATGCGCTAAAAGAAGGGATAATTGATCTTACTTTCTCAGGAGAGATTCCTGAGAAGAGCGGAATTTTACTCCTTGACGCATGGGAACAAGACCTCCTCCGTCGCGCAGGCCGATCGGTCAGTCACGCAATTAAAGGCTTGCAGAATCGACATTCAATCGATATGGTAGCAGAAGATATCAGAGCAGCGTATGTTGCCAGCACCCAGCTGCAGGGGATTGATGTTACAGAAGAGTTGCTCAATCGTATATTCGCTGATTTTTGCATTGGAAAATAAGTATAGATA
>CAZORT010000071.1:0-1413 GCA_964582575.1 uncultured Thermotogae bacterium | reverse complement strand
TAGATATACTATTTATCGCTGTATACACATTGAACTCAGATCAAGCGAGGAACAAAGTGAACGAAGAACAATTATCCAAAGGGTTGATGACCGCCTTGCAACAGGCAACAACGTTGTTGCCACAAGATGTAATTATCGCATTGCAAAGAGCAGAAGAGAGTGAAGATTCACCACAGGCAAAGAAACAGCTGCAAACTATTCTCCAGAATATCAAAGTAGCAAAGGAACATCAAGCCCCTCTTTGTCAAGATACTGGACTCCATACTTTCTTTATCACAGCCGGAACTGCAAGTCCCTATTTGAGCAAATTACAGCGGGTTATTGAGTCTGCATTGGCCATGGCAACAGAGCAAATCCCCTTGCGGCCGAATACAGTCCATCCGTTCACCGAAGAGAATCCAGGTGATAATCTTGGTCGATATATGCCTTATCTGAGTTGGAAGTTAGTTGACGGCGATGAAGTTTCGATCACTATCCTCCCTAAAGGAGGCGGATGTGAAAATATGAGTGCTCTGAAGATGCTCCTTCCTACAGTGGGGATGAAAGGGATAAAGCGGGCAGTGATCGATCATATAATTGCCTGTGGTGGAAAACCGTGCCCTCCGACGATCGTCGGTATTGGAATTGGCGGAGGAGCGGATATTGCTATGAGTTTAGGCAAACAGGCTCTCCTGCGCTCTGTCGGCACCCATCATCCAGAACCGATCGTCGCTGCGCTGGAAGAAGAGCTTGTTCACTTGATTAATATGAGCGGTGTAGGCCCGATGGGAATCGGCGGAAAAAATACCGTCCTTGCTGTTCATATTGAATATGCTTATCGTCATACTGCTTCGCTGCCAGTTGGGATAGTGGTCCAATGTTGGGCACATCGCTATGCTAAAGTCCATCTTACCGCTGATGGCATTATCACAGTGAGGTGAAATGGAACGAGAGATTATCGGACCGATCAATGAACAAGAGATACGCTTATTGCGTGTCGGTGACCTTCTTTATCTAACAGGTAAAGTATTTACAGCACGTGACAAGACGCACCAATTACTACTCAAACTGCACGAAGCAGGTGAGAAGATGCCATTTGACACAACATCAATGGCGCTCTTTCACTGCGGGCCAGTAGCAAAACTCCGCAATGAGACTTGGCAGATACTATCTGCAGGGCCGACATCAAGTATTAGGATGGAAGATCTTACTCCCCAGTTTTTAGCTGCTTTTAAGACGAAACTGATCATCGGTAAAAGCGGGATGGGTAAAAAGACGGGGCTGGCGCTGCAAGAACATGGTGCAGTCTATGCTCATTACACCGGTGGCGCCGGTGCATTGTCTGCTCGCTCATTTACACAAGTGGAAGGAGTTTTTTGGCTGGAAGAGTTGGGCATGGCTAATGCAGTGTGGATTATGGCTGCACAACAGTTT
>CAZORT010000070.1:3968-5339 GCA_964582575.1 uncultured Thermotogae bacterium | reverse complement strand
AACACTCCTGCACGTCTCCGTTGTCTTAGTTTAACGTTCCGTCTGTCTGCTTATAATGATCTTACTTATACCATAATAAGTAAAGAGCAGTCTCTCTTATAAGTACCCAGCGGAGGAGCTATCTTCCAGCGGATATTAGAGCAAGATAGGGAGCGATTAAGTTTTAAGGAGGTTTAGAGAAGATGAAACGAGGATTGATCATTACATTAGTTCTCGTCATTTGGCTGGGAGTCGCGGGATTGGCAGCCGGTACCTTCTCCGGGCGCTGGGCAGCAGATATTACGATTACTAAACCACAAACACCGGTATTCGCTGTAAGCTCAGTTCTAACAGTCGACTATGCAGTCGCCGGCTGGACGTTTACCTCGATTTCCCGGTTTAGCACGATAGCTTGGTACCGACAGGACTTCCACGCTGCTGGCGCACTCGGCGCATTCAGTCTTACAAATCATCTGCAGTTCGTGCCAACGATCATCCCTCCAGCAATCACCCCTGCATTCACCTTCCTGCGGTCCACTGCTGCTGTAACACTCGCTGGGGTAGACTTTGAAACACGGTTCCTGGTCGTCCCGGATGGATCTGGTCTCAGGCTCAGAGCCGGAGGAACAGTCGTTGAGGATCTGCTGACATTGAGGGCCACTACCTACTTCGGCTCACTTGCTTTTGATCCTAAGCCTCCGTTGGCGCCGTGGGAGGCTCCTCCGGCGATCAGAACGCACGACCTTACATTCCGCGGGCTTGATGTTGACCTCACAGTGCTCTTTCACAGCTTTCTTCTGGCGATCGATGCCGACTTTACTACTCCTCGCGGCTTCGAGGATATTACATTCTCTCTCCCAGCGTTCCCGCTCGGGATACCGGGACTTACGCTCGGTCTCAAAGTGAAGTACACACTTGAGGGTCAAACTATCGAATTCACACCGCACTTTGCTGTCGGAGAATGGGTGCATGTTGAGCCATTTATCTCAGTCATTGGTGCGAACGGTTTCATCACCGCTCTGCGCCTCGAAGGTCTACATATGGTATGGAAAACAGCAGATGAAGCAATAAGATTTACCTATAAATGGGATAGTACTTTCGGGTATCCGCGGATAGCAGGACGCCGCCCGCTTACCTTCATACCGCGGCTTGAGTACCAACAGCAGATCATGATCAAGGTTGACAGGAACCCATTCCAATTTAACGCAGCATTTGCTTGGGTCCATCCAGAAAAAGGTATCTTGATGCCAATCTTTCCCGACGATATTACGCTCAATCTCTCAGTGGCGCTCGTACCGACAGTTTTCGATTTTCGCGCTGGTGTGGAGCTTGTAAACCACGCAGTCTCCGCCCTCTTCTTCGGTTTCACGCTTAACTGGTAGGATAAGGAAC
>CAZORT010000070.1:0-3868 GCA_964582575.1 uncultured Thermotogae bacterium | reverse complement strand
GGGGGAATAATTAAAATGACGCGTTATATTACTGCTCCAGTTGGAAACAAACTTACTTGTCGCGGCTGGCTGCAGGAAGCACCATATCGTATGTTGATGAATAATCTTGACCCTGCAGTAGCCGGTGACCCAGCCAATCTGATCGTTTATGGCGGAACTGGAAAAGCAGTACGGTCGTGGAAGGATTTTGATTTGATCATTCACTCCTTAAAAGCACTGGCGGATGATGAGACGTTAATCGTCCAATCAGGCCGAGCAGTAGGAGTTTTCACAACAATGCCTGATGCGCCGCGTGTTCTGATTGCTAATTCGCTCATTGTTCCTGACTGGGCCAATTGGAAACAATTTCGTGAGCTGGAAGAATTAGGACTTACAATGTATGGTCAGATGACCGCTGGGTCGTGGATTTATATTGGCACACAAGGAATCTTACAAGGGACTTATGAAACGTTCTCTGAATGTGCTCGCCAGCATTTTGATGGAACATTGAATGGGAAACTTGTTCTCACCGCTGGGTTAGGTGAGATGGGCGGTGCTCAGCCGTTAGCGATCACGATGAACGAAGGAGTAGGGATAATCGTTGAGATCAATCCCGCCAAGATTGAGCGCCGCTTACAGTTCAAGCAACTTGACACGGCAACCGAATCGCTTGCAGAAGCAATCCAACTGGCAAAAGAACACCAAAAGAAGCAGACCCCTATTTCAATTGGCGTATTAGGAAATGCGGCTGATATTTACCCGCAGTTGTTGACCGAAGGAGTGATCCCTGATGTTGTTACTGATCAGACTTCTGCACACGACGAACTCTCTTATGTTCCCAAAGGGATGACATATGAACAAGCGCTTAAGTTGCGTGCAGATAACCGCGAAAGATATATTAAACTATCATTTGAATCGATGGTAATCCATGTTGAAACGATGAACCATTTCCTCGACCAAGGTTCAATTGTCTTTGATTACGGTAATAATCTACGTGGTCAAGCACATACAGCAGGCCTTGCCGATGCTTTTCGTTTTCCCGGATTTGTCCCAGCGTATATTCGACCGCTCTTCTGTGAAGGGAAAGGACCATTCCGCTGGGTTGCTCTCTCTGGTGATGCAAATGATATCTACCGCACCGATCGGATGATTATCGATCTCTTCCCTGAGAACCAGTCTTTGCATCGTTGGCTCAATAAGGCGCAAAAGAAGGTAACTTTTCAAGGATTACCGGCACGGATATGCTGGTTAGGATACGGAGAGAGAGCGAAAGCCGGCTTGGCGTTCAATGAATTGGTCAAGCAAGGAGAGGTCTCTGCCCCGATCGTTATCGGTCGAGATCATCTTGATGCGGGTTCAGTGGCATCTCCATACCGCGAAACCGAGGGAATGAAAGATGGATCTGATGCCATTGCCGATTGGCCGATTCTCAATGGTCTATTAAATAGTGTTTGTGGGGCAACATGGGTAAGTATTCATCACGGCGGCGGTGTAGGGATCGGAAAATCAATCCACGCCGGAATGGTTATCGTTGCTGATGGAACAAAGGAAGCAGAACGACGATTGGAACGTGTTCTTACTGCTGATCCTGGAATGGGCGTTATCCGCCATGCTGATGCCGGGTATACTAAGGCGATTGAAGTTGCCAAAGAGAGAGGAATTCACATACCCAAGCTGACGCAAGAACCGTAATGAAATTGGGATATTGCTTTGACAATTTGGATTGACTTGTGTATTATTGTAGTTGAAATTAATAGTGATATAACCGGGGGAGAAATAGTTAGATGGAAGAACAACCAAAACGCTTACCAAAGCAAGTAAATAATATGATCCACGCAATTGGTCGACGTAAAGAATCGACCGCTCGTGTTTACTTATCAGAAGGAGATGGAGCGATATTAGTCAATGGACGAGCAGCCAATGACTATTTTTCTTCTCATATTAATACTGCTGAGTATTTAGAGAAGACAGTCAAGCAGCCATTTCATATAACCAAGACTGTCGGTCGTTTCAACGTTAACGCTCGGATAGATGGCGGAGGATGCACTGGGCAGCTCGACGCCCTTAAATTGGGTATTGCGCGTGCTCTGACGGTAGTTTCTGCAGAATACCGGCCGGCATTGAAAAAGGCTGGGCTTCTAACGCGTGATGCGCGTGTAGTAGAAAGAAAGAAATACGGACGGAGAAAAGCACGTAAGAGTGAACAATACTCCAAACGGTAAACTGAATAAAATGAAACAAAATATACACCCAAAGTTTGAACAAGCAGAGATAAAGTGTGTTTGCGGCGCAACGTTCCAAACCATGTCCACAGTGAAACAAATGCGGATTGATGTCTGTTCCCAATGTCACCCTGTGTTCACCGGTGAAGAACGCTTCGTTGACACGTTAGGACGCGTAGAACGATTCCAGCGCAAGTACGAAAGCAAAAATAAATAATAAAGAGAGGTTGAAAGGAGAATAAAGGATTGAGGTTTGACCAACCTTGACTTTTATTGATGATCACTAAAGAAAATTCAGCATTCTCTATCGGTGGACAAGCGGTATTAGAAGGCGTTATGATGCAAAACAGCGACCGGATTGCGGTCGCTGTTCGTCGTAACACTGACGGTCTCATAGTTCTTGAAGATATTCCTATGCGTCATAGCTTCAAATGGGCCAATTCCACCCCTGTTTTACGCGGGTTAGTTCGGTTGTACAATATGTTGTCAATCGGCTTTAAAGCGCTCAATATATCAGCTAACTTAGCGCTTGGCGAAGAAGAACAAATGGGCATAATGGCCATAGTGGTGACTTTCGGTTTCGCGATCCTCCTTGTTGTCGGCGGATTCATTATCTTGCCCCTCTACCTCACTGGCCAGATTCAGAGAGTCTTCGATATGAATCCTATTGTGCACAGCCTGGTAGAAGGAATTATTCGAATAGGTTTCTTTATTTTATATCTCTTTGGTATATCGCGGCTGAAAGATATAAAAAGAGTCTTTCAATACCATGGAGCTGAACATAAAGTAGTCCATGCCTATGAGAATAAAGAATTGCTCACAGTTGATAATGCGCAAAAATATGCTACGATCCACCCGCGCTGCGGCACATCATTTTTGATGATTGTACTGGTAATCTCTATTCTACTCTTTGCATTTATCGGTACACCGACTATATGGGTCAGGATAGTATCGCGTATCCTCCTTCTGCCACTGGTAGCGGGAATCTCCTACGAACTACTGCGATTCAGCGGCAAACGGCATGATCACTTGTGGGTACGCATCCTGATCCGGCCGGGATTATGGCTGCAACGACTCACTACTAACCAGCCAAGTGACGAGATGGTAGAAGTGGCAATCGCTGCGCTCAATAAGGTTACTGAGGAAAGAACACCCTAAATAAGCTTAATAGCGGATTTTACCCGCAACTGCCTCAGCGTATCCTCAATCCTCGCCTAATCCTCGGCCAGCCTCTCCACAGCTTCCCTGATGGCGGAGAAGTCCTCCCGGGTTACCTTTATTACCCCCATTCTTTCATCTACTACGGCGACAATGGTGCGATAAAGCCTGGGGTCAACTTTGTCAGCGCGAAGTAGGTCGGCCACATGGCACCCTCGTCGAGTTCGCCTCGTCGCTGAAGCCGAACGTTGCGTATCTCGTTTTGAACTTGTTCGCGCTCTGGCAGAAGTAGACGACCTTGCCGTCCTTGGTATACGCTGGCATCTCGTACCAGATTCTCGGCGAAATGGCCGGCGCGCTGTCCTTGGTAATGACATGGATCCGCTGGGCCATGTCGCGATCCGGTTCCGGCATCCGGGCGATCTTCGCCAGCACGTCGCTCTCCCCGTTGGTTTTATCGCCGCGCTTCAGTTCTTGGGCGCGCTCCTTCATCGCAGCTCGTTCCTCGT
>CAZORT010000069.1:0-5390 GCA_964582575.1 uncultured Thermotogae bacterium | reverse complement strand
GACGCACAAACCGTCGCAAGACCCACCCCCGTAAAGTAGGACTTTACGGAACAGGCCTGTCTACGTGCAGGTACCTGTCTGCGTGCGGGCACGCACAGGCAAGCAACCGAGCGATTGGTTAAGAATAAGAACAAGGAGAAAGTTTTAGGAACTGAGCACTGACCGCTGAGCGCTGAGTTTTGAGTTCATAGAGCTGTTAATTGTGAGCATCATGATACAGAAATTTGATTTCCCATCGTCTATCGTTTAAAATAAAAATATTGAAGTTGGAAGCGAAAGGAGAAGATATGGGTAAAGAACAAGATGTGTTAGAGAGTACACTTAAACTGATCAAAAAGACGCATGGTGAAGGGTCGATAATGTGGTTGGGCTCTGGGGAGTCGGTTCTCGCTGTCGAGGCAATCAGTAGTGGATCACTGGCGCTGGATATTGCACTCGGAGTCGGTGGAATTCCCCGCGGTCGAATAACAGAGATATATGGAGCTGAAGGAAGCGGCAAGACCACTCTTGCGTTACACATGCTAGCGGAGGCGCAAAAAAAAGGTGGAACAGCCGCATTCATCGATGCGGAACATGCACTTGATCCGACTTATGCACGCGCTATCGGTGTTGATATTGATCATCTCCTCCTTGCGCAGCCAAATTCAGGAGAACAAGCACTGGAGATAGTTGAGCAACTTACGCGCAGTGGAGCGATCGATATCATCGTCATTGATTCTGTCGCGGCATTGGTTCCGATCGCTGAGATTGAAGGACAGATGGGAGATACTCAAGTTGGTCTACAAGCACGGTTGATGTCACAGGCGATGCGGAAATTGGCGAGTGTCATCTCTCAGACACGGACAATTGTTGTCTTTATCAACCAAATTCGCGCATTGATCGGCACCAGCCGATTCGAGCCTTCCACCACAACTTCCGGTGGAAGAGCGCTCAAATTTTACTCCTCAATACGCCTTAATATTTGGAACGAAGCGAAGATTGAAGAGGGGACAGATAGAATCGGCTCCCGGGTAAAAGTGAGAGTGGTAAAGAATAAAGTCGCTCCACCATTCAAAGAGGCGCAGATGGACATTATCTTCGGCAAAGGGATTATAAAAGAACGGGATCTGATCAACGTCAGCGATAACTTGGGGCTCGTTACCCGCAGCGGATCGTGGTATTCCTTTAATGAGACACGACTTGGACAAGGGTTGACAAATAGTGCTCTTTTTCTGAAAGAAAACCCAAATATTACTGCTGCACTTGAACGATTAGCACGGGAAAAGGTTGGGTTTGCGCTCGCAACGACTGAGCAAAGTTCTAAGGAGAAAAAAGATCCGGCAAAAGCGTGACCCTTGGGATTACCTAGCGATTCTACTACGCTATCGCCCGCGCAGCGAGGCAGAGGCGCGGGAGCGGCTCTGTCGTCAAGGGTACAGCGAAGAAGAAGTTACCGCAGTAATTAACCGAGCTATCGAAGCCCGGCTAATCGATGATTCTCTTTTCGCGCGGTTATGGGTGGAAGAGAAAATAACACATCATCCTCTTTCACACCAGGCACTGACCCTGCAGCTGCGCGAGAAAGGAATATCTACAGAGATCAGCGATGCAGTTTTAAGCGAACTTTATCCTTTCTCTTTGGAAGAGAAACTTGTCAGTCGGCTGATTAGCGAAAGACTGCCGCGCTATAAAGGATTAGCAATTGAGCAGGTAGAACAACGCCTGATCAATTTTCTGCTGCGACGCGGATTCTCTCCAGCAGCTATAGCGGAGAAAGTACGACAAATGGTCAGTGAATTTTATGCCTGAAGAGCAGAGGTCTACAGTTCACAGTTAAGAAAGATTAAAGAACGGCTCAGAGGCTCACCTGCCTACGAGTTTGCCTACACATACTTGCCTGTCTGCGTGCCTGCCTACGCACGCTTGCGTGCAGGTAGACGGGCACGCAGGCACGCACGCACAGGCAGGCAATATCTATCAATATGTTACGAATCGGAATAGGAATAGATTTTCACCGGTTGGCTTCCAACAGAAGACTCATAATCGGCGGAGTGCAAATACCTCATCCAGTTGGCTTGGTTGGACATTCTGATGCTGATGTTCTGATCCATTCGATCTGTGATGGATTACTTGGCGCTGCGGGCATGGATGATATTGGTCATCATTTCCCTTCCTCCAAAGAGTGCTATCGCGATATCTCGAGCCTCATCCTGCTCCGCAATGTTGAAAGACTGATCGCTGCAAAAGGATATTCCGTCGTTAATATTGATAGCTGTATTATCGCTGAAAAACCTCAGCTCTCGGTATATTTTGCCGCAATGAAGGCCCAAATTGCTCCGCTGATCAATGTTGCGCCAGAGATGATAAATATTAAGGCAACAACATCAGAGGGAATGGGAGCATTGGGACGACAGGAAGGAATCGCTGCGTACAGCGTCTGTCTTATCGAAAGAAAAACCGGACAATATCGTGGTAAGTAATGAGGAGTATCAACGTGAGCAGAAGAATAAACCCACCAGTATGGATCACACTTTCCGCACGAGGAGGGAATGGTCTCCTTACCACAATCTCATAGAGAGCAAATACAGCACGACTGCCATCTAGTGCAGGGAATGGAATCAGGTTAAATAATCCTAAACTTAAGCTGAGAAGTGCCAGAAAAAAGAAGAATACATGTGGGCCGGCGCGTATACCTTCACCTACCATGTGAACGATCCCTACCGGGCCGGTAACTGCTTCGCCGAGCGGCACCTCTCTGACAACGATCATCCGGATAGAGATATAAATGAGTCCAATAAAATCTCCTAGTTGTTCTACTCCAGCAGAAATTCCACGGAGAAACCCGAGACGGCGGTAGGTGTGCGGAAGTATTTCGACTGTTATGTCAGCAAAGATATCCTCCAGTGCCACGGCAGTCGTCGTAAGGACTATCTCCATTGTTCTCTCTTCACGGAGAATAGTAAGATTGATCGTATCCGTAGGAAGTAGTTGTCCAAGATGATCGGTGGCAAGTCTCATCCCGTTGATTCTTTCTCCTTCCACAGCAATAATTCGATCGCCTGCCCTTACACCGGCACGGTACAAGAATGATCTTTCTCCTAAACTGAGAATATGATTGGTAAATGGCGGCCCGATAAATATTCCAATAATATAGCGCTGTTGCTCTGGATCAAACCGAGGGCGAATCAAGTACGATATTATTTCGCCATCCCGGCGAATCACGAAATCAATCTCCTCACCTTTACTTGCGTCAATCACTCGTGTTATATCCTGTGGACTGTAGATCGGTACACCATCAAGCGATATGATCTCATCACCAAATTGTAATTGGCCATAAGCAGGGGTATCAGGGATAGTCCCAGGTAGCCGCTGGTAAGGGATGCCAATAATCCAGAAGAGAGCTATAAAGATCAGTAAAGTGATCAGAATATTGGTGATTGGGCCAGCCAAACTGATCAGCAATTTAACATAGCCTGGTTGTGAAGTCAATAATCTCTCGGACGGAATTGATGAGTCGACTTCTGTCGCTATGGCATCCTCACCGGCTATTCGCACGTACCCCCCGAGCGGGAGAAGACGGAGTGAATAGAGCGTTTCACCGAAGCGACGAGCAAGCAGCTTCGGTCCGAATCCGATTGCAAACTCATCCACATATACATTAAATTTCTTGGCAACGAGAAAATGACCTAATTCGTGGAGACCGACTAACAGGAGAATCGTGATCGCAAAAACCAACAAAGTCATCATCTTGTCTCCTTTATCTCCATCTTTAATACCTGCTTTGTCCTTGCGGTGATCTTGACATCATCAGCAAGTCGGATCCCTGTTACCCAGATTATCCTCTCTGCATCGCAAAGAAGCGGTATTTGCCGCCGTTTAGCAAAAGGAATCTGTTCGTCGATAAAGAAATCTTTTAACCGTTTCTTTTGCGCCATTCCCAGCGGCCGAAACCGGTCACCTGAGCGCCGATTACGGAGCGAAAGCGGTAATGTAATGCAATCAAAATCCGCATATTCCGTATTCGCTGGCTCGCTGCATATCTTCGCCAATGTCGGTTGATCCTCTGTAACTGACAGAGTCAGAACAATCCCTAAATCCGCCAATCTATTCTCACCAACATCGATAGTATAATTATAATCGGAGATTTGTTCTCTGTCCACAGTGAGGAAATGATCATTATATCCTTGCAAATGAAATTTGAGTGTATCATCCTCGCACAGCGCTGTAATTCCAGGTAGGTTGAGTTCCCAGCGATTAGCACCTTTATTGATTAAATCAATTAAATCTTTGATATGGACGAACTCGATATCTTGCAACGAGTTACGCAGCTCATATAGCGCGCTGCGAAGGAGTAATGATCGCAGAGACGGATCTAAACTCCGAAGCAAAGAAAGATCAAGTGAAATTGTCTGTTGTGATTTACTCTTGATAACCATCGGCAAGTATTGGTCGGTCAGATGAGTAAGAGAGTTATTTGCTTGCGTAATGAGGATCTCTGTTCGATTAATCGTCTCTCTGATGCGCGGATTGTAGCGAGTAAGCAGCGGTAGGAGTTCATGGCGAATTCGATTACGCAGGCAGGTAAGTTCGATATTTGTTCGGTCTTCACGCCACGGCAGATTTTTCTGAGCGGCAAAAGCTGTTACCATCGCGTCTGTACAAGTAATCAACGGACGAATATAGGGGAATCGGGTTGGCGGGATTCCGCTCAACCCAGAAAGACCACTGCCGCGAATAAGATGCATCAAGAAAGTTTCCACTGAATCGTCCAAAGTATGGCCGAGTGCTACTTTGGCTGCTTGTAATTGGCGAGCAGTCTGGGCGAGGAAACGGTACCTGGCGATCCGTGCTCCTTCTTCTAAACTCACATTTTCACGGCGGCATAATGCACGGACATCGCATCGATCTGTAATCACTGCTAATCCACGCGCTTGTGCCAATTCTTTTACAAACTGGGCATCAGTAACAGCAGAATCGCCGCGGAGTTGATGGTCTAAATGAGCAACGGCCAGATTAATTCCAAGACGATCTCGCAATAAGAGGAGCAACTCAAGGAGAACGACTGAATCGCTCCCACCTGAAACAGCGACTAAAACCAACTCATTAGGCTGAACCATTGAATAGTCTTTGATTGTCATTGCGACTTGATCGATTATTGAATCGGCTGAAGTTTGACATTCAAAGGTCATTCTATACTCCTAAATTAACCGCTCTTCGGTCGAAACCTAAAATCATAAATTATAATTACTATTTACGAGTTTCTGGTGATGCAAAAATGCGCCCAGTCCACAAGCAGTTCTTTATACTTCAAAGGCGGCAGAGAATCGAGGGAGTTGCAAGCATCTGCGATGAAGGTCTCCGCCATCTTCTGTGTATAAGCTATGCTGCCGGTCTTTATTATCACGGCAACG
>CAZORT010000068.1:2180-5471 GCA_964582575.1 uncultured Thermotogae bacterium | reverse complement strand
TTTCCCAGACGCTCGTTCTCGGTCATCGGTTTGCCGGTAGCAGCATCGACGGCAACATAGCAACCATTAACCGAGGTTGTCATGATCTGCCCACGCGCAACACTAAATCCACGTAGCTGCGGGGCGTCTAAGATTCCCCGTTGTACTGCCTCTGTGAGAATATGCGGGTCGATGAGAGGATCGATAGTATTTTTTACTCCTAAACTACGAATAGCATCAATAATAAGCTGAGCCTCTTCAACGAGCTGCTGCTTGCGGTCGATGATTGCAGGGTCAGCTTGCACATTCACCAGGCCGGAGAGGGCAAGTTCGGTTGCACCACGAGTAATACGACAACTTTCGATGATTACATCGGCTGTGGCAGCATGTTCAGCCTCGCAATAACCTACTACATGGATGATATGCGGGCGTAGTGCCATGCCGATTGTGAGCGACGCAGCCAGATACCCACGAGCACGGTCGGGATCTGGCATCAAGCCACGTAATCCAGTGCGGATTTCCCGAAAAGATGTGAATTGATTGTTATGCAGGCTCTCAATTAACTCTATTTTGGCCAGCATCTTGGCCAAGTCCATTGCCGGACTTATATCGGGAGGTGTGTTGAGCATATACTGTGCTACATACTTTTTGACGCCTAAAGCACGCGCATTATAGGCAGCGAGATATGCGATTGCCACAGCAAGAGCATCATGTCCATCACGCAGACTCCATTGATGTGCCTCATTGATCTCTACTGGGATCTCCTCCTTTCCGTACCAGCGAATCGCCTGTTGATTCTCTCTGATCGCTTCCGCAAGCGGACGAGCAGAGCGTCTGTCTAAGTCACTGTACCAAAAGAGAGGAATTGCACCCCAGGCGTTATTGATCGTCTCCACACTCATTGCCGCCCATTGCAGAAGATCCTCTGTCCCAGAATAACATCGCAAAAGAGGGAAATTACCGCACTGTGCTGCTTCATAAATAGTGCGCATATCCTGAGAGGTACGTACTGGAACTCCACCGGCGCCATGGCGATGTGGCTGCATCTCTTGTGGACGAAAGAAATATTGTTGTGCATTCTGATCCGGTGCAAGGCTCAATATATCTAATTCTTCTGACAGGGCAATCGTACGCGCATGCTGAGCAGTCTTTTCTACCGTCTCCAATCCCAAGTGATGTCTTAACAAGGGTGCTGGCTCCATTTGCTTGATGCGCTCAACGAGCGTACGCGCAATATTTTTTGCTGTGGTGATGCTGCTCTGCTGTTCTAATAAATCGATAACTGTTTGTTGTGATTCTTTTCCAGAGAAGACTTGGTCAAAGATACCGCTTTGTGCAGCGATCTCTGCTACTGGCGGCGTACCGCCAAATAGAAACCGAATATCGGTCAACTGGTAATTGCAAATCTCTTTTTTAAGTTCATCAAACAATGCTTCTGCTACTTGAGGAGTCAACCGATAACTTATTGCGGCGATATCAGGTCGATATTCCACCACAGCATCAATAAACTTCTTTACCGGCATAGCTGCTCCGAGAAACTCTGTTTTATAGCCTAATTTTGCGGCAAGGCGAAGAAAACCAAGGATTCCGGCGGTATGAACACATTCACCGATCGAAGCACCGATAATCCTTCCTTTACTCACTCAACCTCTCCTTTCACAACTAATAAGCGAATCTGCTGCACAGTGAGTCCTTCCAGTCCCAGACGATCGATCGTCCGTCCCTCAGCCCGGTAATCACGGTTATGGAGTACACTGGCAATATGGATAAATGCGTTGATGGTCGGTACAGGTATTTTTAGTTGATCCCCCAATGCTGCCAACGGAACAAGGCTCATCGGTACATCTTCTGTTATATAACGATGGTCAAGCCGGTTAGGAGCTTTGATTCCACTATAGGCTCTATTCGCTTGCAGTGCAGCGTATAGATCATCGCCAGTTGCGCCGTAAGCGGAATAGAGCCACTCTTTCGCCGTCATCGCTTGCACACCGAGTGCTGCTGCCACGGCGACTCGTTCAGCATCTAACTCTTCTAAGATACGTGCTACTGCTCGACTGGCTCCTTGATGATAAAATTCAAATTCTCCATGTGCATCTTCAATCCACGCCGAGTTGAGAATAGCCAACGCAGGGTGAAAAACCGAGCCAATATTGTTCAAACTCGTTTTTAACACGTCATCTCCCGGAATGAACTGCGGAAAAACTTTCCTCACCACTGCCAAAATATCGGGGATGTGATAAGCAGGTAGGGTAGCGATAGGAACCGAGTTCTTAATTTCAAAAATGTGAACTTGTCCTGGATCGACCACACGTGCAGCGTAGATCAAGCTCTGCGCCTCGGCAATGAACAGCTGGGTAAAAACTTTTATCTGGCGTAATGTTTGAACAAACTCCAACACACCGCCAGTACGGCCAGGATTGAGTATGATAATTTGCCCATCAGTGAAGTGCGGAGCGAGTAATCGCGCCATATCCCGGTGTCCGGTTGCCGGAATGACTATCATTACAATATCAGTTTTAGCTAATGCTTCACCAACGTCTGTTGTGATGACATTTATTTTGGCAAATCCTTCGATTTTACCACTGACATGGATCCCATTATTACATTGGATCAGTTGAATTCGTTCTTTGCTTCTGTTAAATATATTGACGCGACAACCGAGTAGTGATAGATGGGCCGCCATTGCCATTCCGCCGTTACCAGCGCCGGCAACGCATATTGAGGGAAGTTCTTCTGGAGTTTGAATCTCACCTATTTCTGCTTCGCTACGTTGGAGTAGAGAGCGCAAAGATTGCGGTGAAGTAACCGTTAACAGACCAGATTGAAAATCAGCTGAAGAAAGCAAATGGGTAATCCGGGCAATGAATTTCAGATGAAGGTTTTCACCCGCTGCCGGCCCCAACAAGAGGAAGACTATGTTGGCTTGTTCTCCGTCTACAGCCCCAAAATCCATTGGCGCTTGAGTGCGGCCAAACGCGAGTACGGGTTGATGTACCCCTGATGTGCAGACATGCAATAGAGCGACGCCATTGATAACACCTGTTGCCCCTGCTCGTTCCCGTGCTGATAGATCTGCTACCACTTTTGCTGGTTCTGATAATCGCTTTGCAGTCTGCAAAGCAGAGATTATCTCTTGTATTGCTTCAGTTTTTGACTGCGCTTTAAGATCATGTATAACAGCATTATCAACTATCAGTTCATGTACTTGCAATAGTAGTACCTCCGCATCCAAAACAATGCAACATCGCATCTAATTTTTATTTGCTCTATGTATTATACCATTATACCAAACTGGTTTGCTGTTATCCAGCC
>CAZORT010000068.1:0-2080 GCA_964582575.1 uncultured Thermotogae bacterium | reverse complement strand
GCGTGCCTGCACGCAGACAGGCAGACAGGTCATCGACGCTAGTTAAGCTGCCTTTGAGGGGGCCCTTTTATTCAAAGGACGCGCGAGTCCTTGACAATGCTCTACTTTGTTGGTCTAATTAGGGAGGCTGAATAGTTATCAAAAGTTTAGTCAGGAGGCAAATAGAATGAAAACAGTTGGATATATGGAAGGGACAGATCCTATTCTATTAACTGAATTGGCCGTTTATGGGATCGGAATTCTGCCGCTCAGCAACGGGGCTGATGGCCACGGAAAATATATCGTCCATCTTACAGCAGTAGATGAGATTGCACTTGTGATCGGCTATCTCCATAAATTTATGCCGACCGCAAGAATGAATATCAAGGTAAGTGATATGCTCTTTGCATGTAAGACACACAACATTCCTGTCTTGGCGATCGTGCCGCGTGATTTTCATACGCAGGCTAAAGAACAATTAGGTGATTGTTCACGTGACATGCAGTTGGTCGATCCTGCTGATCTCGGGGTAATGACTCGCTCGTTACTTAAGTTGTAATCGCAAAAAATATTAGAGATAGCTTACTGTCGCCGACGTAAAGCTACGGTATAAGTGAAGATTTATTTTTTAGGAGGATGAATGACTAAAGATAAACACAATCTGTTTGCAATTGTGCAGCAACAGTTAGATAAGGCAGCGGAGATACTTAATCTTGAAGAGGATGTACGCTCATTGTTACGCGTGCCGATGAGATCACTGGAAATAAACTTTCCGGTAAGAATGGATGATGGGAGAACGAAGCTGTTCACTGGCTATCGAGTACAATATAATGATGCACTTGGTCCGGCCAAAGGTGGAATACGCTTTCATCCTGCTGAAACGGTCGACATGGTGAAAGCTCTCGCTGCATGGATGGTGTGGAAGTGTGCTCTAGCTGACCTCCCATATGGCGGTGGAAAAGGGGGAGTTGTCTGTGACCCAACAGAGCTCTCAAGTTCCGAATTGGAACGGGTAGCACGCGGTTACATCCGCGCTCTCGGTCGATTCATCGGTCCAGAGAAGGATATTCCCGCACCGGATATCTTCACCAATGCGCAGGTCATGGCATGGATGCTTGATGAGTATTCCACGATCGTTGGCTATAACGCGCCTGGCGTGGTTACCGGCAAACCGATTCGGCTTGGCGGGGCGCTCGGCCGTGAAGACGCAACTGGTCGCGGCACAGTCTACTCAATTATCAATGCCGCCGCGGTTCTCGGCCTCAATCTTGCAGGTACAACCGTCGCTGTGCAAGGATACGGAAATGTTGGTTACTTTGCGACGAAACTGATGAAAGAACTTACAGGGAGCAAGATCGTTGCTGTCTCTGATGTCTCTGGTGGTCTCTATTCTGCTGATGGAATCGACATCAATGGTGTATTTAAGCATATGAAGGCGACCGGTTTTGTCTCTGGGTTTCCCAAAGTAAAAGCGATTACCAACAATGAGCTACTTGAACTCGACGTGGATATATTGATCCCTGCAGCGATCGAGAACGTGATCACCGAGAAGAACGCCGGTGCGATACGGGCAAAGATCATCGCCGAAGCGGCGAACGGACCGACAACACCTGAAGCTGATATGATTCTGCAGAAGAACGGAAAGTTCATTATCCCTGATATCCTCTGCAATGCAGGAGGCGTTATTGTTTCCTACTTTGAATGGGTACAAAATATCAGTGGTTATTACTGGGGAGCGGAAGAGATACATGCAAAGTTGGATGCTAAGATCACCAAGTCATTTTCCGAAGTCTATGTACTAGCCAAGGAAAAGAATATAGATAACCGGACTGCCGCTTATATGCTCGCTATCCAGCGAGTTGTAGAAGCGATGAAATTACGTGGATGGTGTTAATTCAAATTTCATTGCGACAGGTACCTGTTTGCAGAGAAGTTCGGATCGCTTGTTATCAAAGTCACCGTTCCACAAAACTTACCCTTTTATCCCTACGGGACATAAGGTGTTTGCTTCCTGCTTCTTCGACCCATAGCTCGTAGACCGGCTTGACGCCGTTCCGCCGCCAGAGGAATCTCCACAGGCGTAACTTCCCGGGGAACTCCC
>CAZORT010000067.1:3123-5484 GCA_964582575.1 uncultured Thermotogae bacterium | reverse complement strand
TCCAAGTGCGTTATCTTCTTGCTGTTCTCTTTGATGAAATCACGACGTAACTCAACATTATTGCCCATCAATGTGGAGAAAATTTCGTCAGCTGCCAGCGCATCTCTAACTGTTGCTTGTTTGAGAATTCTATTTTGCGGATCCATCGTCGTCTCCCACAATTCGGTTGGATTCATCTCTCCCAGCCCTTTGAATCGCTTTGTGGAAAAGGTTCCATTATTCTCCGTGCGAAATTGTTCTAACTCTGTTTCAGAATAGAGATACGTTTTCTTTTTCCCTTGCGTTAGTTGATAAAGAGGAGGATTGGCAATGTACAGGTAACCTTTGTCAATCAGTCCACGCAGATAGCGGAAGAAGAAAGTGAGCAGCAGTGTCCTGATATGCGCCCCATCAATATCGGCATCACTCATGATAATCGCCTTATGATAGCGTAATCTTTCCATATTGAACTGATCACGAATCCCTGTACCGAGCGCAGTTATCAATGCTTGAAGTTCTTCATTATCTAACAGTTTTGATATGCTGGCTTTCTCTACATTAAGGACTTTGCCGCGCAACGGAAGGATAGCTTGAAACGTCCGATCACGTCCTTGTTTTGCACTGCCACCAGCGGAATCTCCTTCGACGATATAAAGTTCACAGATTTCAGGGTCAGAGATAGAGCAATCAGCTAATTTCCCCGGCAAAGATGTCGACGAAAGTACACTCGTTCTCCGCGCTATCTTACGCGCCTTAGAAGCGGCGATACGAGCCCGTGCCGCAGAGAGAGATTTCTCGATAATTGCACGAGCGATTGATGGACTCTGCTTAAAGAAGATAGCCAGTTGCTCATGGATAATCGAAGCGATAACTTCGTGTACTTCAGGGTTCCCCAGCTTCATCTTGGTCTGACCCTCAAACTCTGGATTTGGGTGCTTAATATTAATAATTGCAACCAACCCTTCGCGAAAATCTTCACCTTTCAAGTTTGGTTCGTCTTTACGGATTATCTTTTTTTCCCGTCCATAATCATTGAAAAACTTTGTCAATGCCGACTTGAATCCGACAAGATGTGTCCCCCCTTCTGCAGTATTGATATTGTTGACAAAAGAGAAGATTGATTCATTGTAGGCATCTGTGAAGAGCAGCGCTATCTCTACCACAACACCGGCAGCTTCACCAGAGATAAAAATTGGTTTTGGATGTATAGGTTCACGGCCTGTTGCCAAATCTTTGACAAAAGCGGTAATTCCTCCCTTAAACTGAAATCGGCGTGATACATCAGCTATCTCGTTGTTTAACAAAATAAGCAGCCCGCTGTTCAGGTAAGCAAGCTCTTTCAGCCGATGAGCAAGAGTAGTGAAATTGTAACGAATTTCACCGAATATCTCTGTATCAGGCAAAAAAGTGATTGACGTACCAGTGGTATTGGTTTCACCTACTATCTTTAATTTACCAGTAGGAATGCCACGTGCATATTCCTGTCGGTGTATCTTCCCGCTTCGATTTATTTCAACCTGCAAATAGGATGAAAGAGCATTTACAACTGAGACACCGACTCCATGGAGACCACCGCTAACTTTATATGAATCATGATCGAATTTACCACCTGCATGTAAGGTGGTCAACACCAACTCCACAGCATTGATCCCCGATTCTTTGTGCAGCCCCACCGGCATGCCGCGGCCGTTATCGGAGACAGTTACAGAATTATTGCGGTGAACAGTTACCTCGATCTGCGTACAGTAGCCCGCAAGAGCTTCGTCAATACTATTATCAACGATCTCTTCGATCAGTTGCATCAATCCCGCTTCTCCAGTGTTGCCAATGTACATTCCAGGGCGTAATCGCACTGCTTCTAAATCTTCTAGTACTTTTATTTGTTCAGCTTCATAAACCATAACATAAAATTATAACCTACAGCGGATGAAGGTACAACTTACAAGAGTTGTCATAGTGCTCCTTACCTATTGTGATATCGGACTGACGACGGCAGCTAAAACGCTTTAGTTTCTCGTTCTCCGGGAGGTGCAGCGACTTTCTGGAGGGCCTCTTTGGCAGAGGTAAATAGTCTTTTAGATGGAACAGTTCTAATGTCGAGGTAACCGTTAAGTATCGGATAAAGACAGGCTCGCTCAGGCAGGCCGACAGAAATATCTGGATGAAACAGACGACGGGGCGGCAGTTTAGAGCCAAGCAGTACTTTTGCCGGTCTGTGGACAGCGCGCCACACCCTGTTAAGAAAAGATTCTATTTGACCAAGGCTTGCCTGTCACCTGTATTTGCAAAATATAATGGTAGGGCTCACAGCGTTAAACGTAATGGTTCAGCGCAAAAAGCAGAATGCCTGCCTGTGCGTGCCCGCACGCAGACAGGTATCCG
>CAZORT010000067.1:0-3023 GCA_964582575.1 uncultured Thermotogae bacterium | reverse complement strand
GCACGCAGACAGGCAAATTGAAAAATACAAAAAAGTGATTTGTTAGAACTGCTATTAGAATTCATCGCAAGTAGCATATACGTCACTTAAGTGAACTTCACCGCCTATAAGGCGGGGTGTCCTGCGCTGTTCTCATGAACACCTACTCCTTCTTTCACTCTCACACTGCAAAATTATGATTTTGTAGTTACAATTACATCATCAAACAATAGAGCAGGATAGGTACCCATCATTGCCGGATGGAGTCTATCTTCGATTGCGACCAGATTATTCATTGTTTCATATATATTACCTGCTACCATCGCATCCTTTACATATCCTACTATTTTCCCGTTTTCCACGTATAGTCCCGGAGAAAGGCCGATCGAAAAATCACCATTGGGAATGTTGCCGCTATGTGCGCCAAGTGCACTGGCAACGATAACGCCCTTGTCAATTGATCTTATCATATCTGAAAATGATTTATCACCTGGTTTTATATAAAGATGAGCCAGCGCAGGGGTCGGGTTGATCGAAATTGCTTCTCCGCCCCACATTGCACTCCTGAAACCATGTCCTGTCGGTTGGACGTTGAGTTTAGCAGCGTAGTGCAGATTACAATAGAAGTTTTTCAACACTCCCTCTTCCACGATCGGGAAATGCCTCCCCGGAGTTCCTTCATCATCGAACGCCCGCGCTCCAGGAAACTGATCATTGAGCGGGTCATTGTATATGGTGAGTTTGTCGGAAAAGAGTTTTCTCCCCAGTTTATCCGCAATAGGAGACTGTTTTTCATAAATACTCTTACCGCTAGTGGCACTCTGCAATCTCCACAGTAAAACATACATCGTCTCAGGCAAAAAGAGCACTTTCATCCTCCCGCTGCTTGGGAGCGCTTCCTGTAAGGACTCATTATAGGTATCCAGAATAAAATCTAAATGCTCACCTGGTATTTGACCGAACTGCTTAGTCTCCATCACCCTACTTATTGAGGCGTAAGAACCAGGATACATTATTGCAGGAGAGCAATAGTAATAAGACAACTTCGTAGAAAGATCGAGTCCATTACTATTTATTAGACTTATCTTTTCTATCCCCCGCCCAGCATGTATATTCACCTGTCCATCTGTTTGGGCGGTAAATACCCTGGCAATTCTGGTGCATTCATCGACGATACTGGTAGTAGTGAGGGTTTCAATTGAGGGATCATAGGTGTTTAGTTGAGGGAAATCACTGGCCATTGGCAGGTTAAATTTAGCTTCCACTTCGCCTTTAAGAGAGGCAAGCGCATTATTCACAAGCTCTTCTTCATCGATGATATTTTTGGTAAATGCAAATCCCAGTTTTTCATCTTTGATTATCCTGATGCTCGTTCCAGATTGTAACTTACTAGTGATATCTTTAAGTTTCGCATTTTCAAACGAAATAGAATCAACTGTCTGCTCAATAGAGTATATCTCCACTTGATCACTAACCCTGCGCGCAATATCAAGTAGTTTTTCCATTATGCTCCTCCTATAACAACATTTCTGGCTAAGATATGCGGCCCTCCATGAGAGGAACGGATGTTTGTCTGTCCTTTGCCGCACCCACCGATTTCACATAACACAAGATCATTTCCTACTGCGGTAATATCTTGTAGTGTCTTATATAAATTCCCTGATATATTTATATCACGCATCAGCTCGCCTTGTTTGCCGTTTTTGACTGCATAAGCATACTGGGCGCCAAAAGTGAAGTTTTCTCCGCTTGTTTGCCCCCCTTTCGAATCTAAGATATATAACCCATCTCCAAGTTCGGCAAGGAGTTCATCAAGCGTCTTTGTATCAGGCTGAATAAAGATATTTCCCATTCGGATAATCGGGGCAAAGCGATAATCCTCAGCGATGCAGTGGCCACTGAGTGGCTCCCTGAAATTTGCTGCTGTCCTGCGAGAGTGCAGCCTTCCGACAAGAACGCCATTTTCAAGCAGTGGGGTTCGTCTCGCCTTAACTCCTTCATCATCGTATTTGTAAAATCCCAGTTGACCTGCTACTGTTGGATCGTCAATAATACTGAGAACATCATTTCCCAGCGTCGCTCCTATTCTCATCTTCTCTCTCATCGTAGGGCTGTCTTCGATCAGATCAGCCTCAGAGAAATGGCCAAATGCCTCATGGGTAAAGAGTCCCGCCATACTAGGGTTTAATATGACATTATAGACTCCGGCTGAGACTGGTTTTGCCTGCAGGAGATTAACGGCTAACTCTGTTTTCTGCTCAAATACTTCTTCCCTGTTTCGCAACTTGTCAAAACCCGTGCTGCCACCAATGCTTGCTCTGACACTCTGGAGAAGACTGCCGTCTCTGCTAGTAATCATGCCCCCGATCAGCGTGGTGATCAAATCTTCCCTAATCTTGCTCCCCTCGGTGCTAAGGAAATATTTTTCTCGTATCACCTCTTGATACCTAACATTAGTCATGACGATCGCCTTATGTTGTAGCGGGATGTTATTGTAGTTTCTAGTTTGCTCGAGTTTTTCGTCGATTGAGATATTACGTGGATCATCGCTAAGCTGCGGAACAAACGTATCATCTACTACCTTGGTCTTGGCGAATTTTATTGGTCGTTTGATGTTACGGGATATCAGAACAGCATTCTCCAAGGCTCGCTTTACCGCCTGCGGAGCATCAGCAATTCTTGTGAAGGCCACTGAAGCCAACCCACCATTCTTTAAGACCCTTAACACATAACCATCGGTTGTATCCGAGCTGACTTGACTGAGCTCTTTGCCGTTAAAGGCAATCATTGTCTCATGCATCTTCTCATACCGAATATCAGCATAATCAGCATCAATTTTAGCAAGTATTAATTTTAACTCTTCCAATATGATCCTCCTTTAAAGATAAAAATCTTTCTATTCCTTTATTCCCTGAGTCCGAAAAACAGCATTCCTGGTCTCATTAAGTCTGCAGTGAAACCTACTTGGCAGACTAATGATTGATCGTGCCGTAATGGATCAAGGAGTATATTTCTCACCTCGTTATAGTCCTTAAACAAATAAA
>CAZORT010000066.1:0-5492 GCA_964582575.1 uncultured Thermotogae bacterium | reverse complement strand
TCCGGTTTTATACTAAAATCAACTAAAAGTCCAACTTCACTATAGATCACTCCGTAATGCTCGTAATCGGATTTTTTTGTAGCTATACCGAGAGAATCATCGTTATGCGTGAAAATCATTGGCTGTCCCGGATCACATATTCCAAATAAGTATACGATCACGGAATGATCGTTGCTGCATATCTCTTAGTCTTCTTGCTGAGCATTCCCTCCTTTATGTTCAACGAACAACATTCTTCCGGCTTTAGTTTGCAAGGCGCTCTTCACCGTTACTTTTATCTTTTGCCCGATGAAGCGACGGCCGTTCTCCACGACTACCATCGTTCCATCATCAAGGTAACCAACGCTTTGGTCGATCCCTTCTCCACGATCGGTGACATGTAATAAGAATTCTTCTCCCGGAATAAAGCGTGGGCTCACGGCATTAGCCAATTCGTTGATATTAAGAACTTTGATCTTCTCCGCACTGGCGACCTGATTTAAATTGTAATCGGTTGTGATGAGGCTACCCCCGACGTCTTTGGCTAATTGAATCAGTTTTTGATCTACTTCTTTGATCGCAGGATAGTCCTTGTTCAGCACTTGAGTTTGTTTGTCCCTATCGGCTATGAGTTCATTTAAAATTTCCAGACCACGCCGCCCTTTACGCCGACGTAAATTATTCGCTGAATCAGCTATCCCGTGTAACTCTGTGAGGACAAAACTGGGGATGATGATCGAACCATCGATGAATCCAGTTTTAACCAAATCACCGATCCTACCATCGATAATCGCGCTGGTATCGATAATCTTGTCAGTTTTACTTTCTGATTGCCGATTACTTTGAGCTGTGGCCGTACCGTTAGGAAAGCGAAGCAATGATCCTTTATATCCATATCCCAATCGGAAACCGAGGAGCGCTCCGCTGAACAATACTATTCCTTGAACGATTTGCCGCCAAGGCCCAGAAAAAAAGATCAAATCTAAGACAACATAGGCAATAATTCCAAGTACTGTGCCACTGAGTGCCCCAGCTGTTCCGTTCATAATCTTGCGTAATTCGTCTTCTTTTGTCGTTATTTTTCCCATTAGGCGCCATCCAACAAGAAGAACCCCGCCGAACAATAGACCGCTTCCGCCTCCAATAACGAAGTTTAATGCCCATTCCGGCAATCCCAATATTGCGGGAACAAGTTGTCCTGGATACGAAGAGAGAATGACTACACCAACGCCCATCATACCTAAAAAAAATAAATAAATTTTCACATTACTCACCTCTTAAAATATGACTCAGATTTATAGGAGGCTCAACGTTCCAAGTTAGGAGACAATCGAAGGATTATCTCCTTTACAACCAGAAATATGATCTTTTTCTGACCCATCTTTTCTATTTTCGTGGTTGTTCTTTCCGCTAACCTCTAAGCTATAAACCCTCCGAATTGTATCCAACACTTGACTCTGTTACAATATTATGCTATGCTATCCGTCGGTTATTAGAGTAAAGGAGGTGCGAGTCTTGGGAGATAATTGGACGATCCGGAAAGTTCTCAGCTGGACTCGCGGTTATTTTGCCGATTGCGGTATACCACAACCTAGACTGGAAGCGGAAATTCTCCTTGCTCATGCGTTAGCAGTAGATCGTTTGCATCTTTATCTTTCTCCGGAAAAACCACTCTCGGAAAAAGAACGGAACATATACCGCGCCTTAGTCACTGACAGACAACGCGGCGTTCCTCTCCAACTATTAATAAAAGAGATATCTTTTCTTGGATTGCGATTCAAAGTCGATTATGGTATCTTTATCCCTCGTAGCGAAACTGAAGAGCTGGTTGAGTTGGTCCTTCGTCGTGTCACACGTGATAGAGAACTAACTTGCCTGGATTTAGGCACGGGCGTGGGAGTAATCGCTATCTGTTTAGCTAAATTTCTCTCTTCATCTCGTGTAGTAGCAATTGATTATTCTACGGAGGCGTTAGCCCTTGCCGCCCAGAATGCACAGTTAAATGGAGTTTCCGAACGGATAGTCTTTGTGCAAAGTAACTGGTTCTCCTCTGTGCACGGTAAGTTTGATCTGATTGTTACCAATCCTCCCTATGTTAGAGAGGATAGAATCACAACTTTGAGTAAAGAGGTGCGTGATTACGATCCACGCATCGCGCTAAGCGGAGGAGATGATGGGTTAGAAGCGATCACAGCAATAATTGACTGCGTACCGAAATACGTTAAAGATGGTGCTCTACTGGCAGTGGAAGTGGGAGACGATCAAGCGGAAAAGATAAGAGAGAAGCTGGCTCTCATTACACAGATAGCTAAAGTGGAAACAGCGAGCGATATAACAGGCAAAGAGAGGTTTGTACTTGCAACATGGCAGTGATAATTCAAGTTTCAGATCTGAAATTTTTCAATAGAGACGGATTGCTGGTATTAGAAGATATCCATCTACAAGTTCACCATGGAGAATTTGCCTTACTTGTCGGACCTTCTGGATCCGGCAAAACACTTCTTCTTCGCCTTATCCTGGGAGAGGTTCACCCCCCACGCGGACAGATATTAGTCCACGGAAGAAATATCGGGCGTCTCAACCACAAAAACAAGATGGAACTTAGACAAAAGATTGGCGTTATGCCACAAGGGTTTGTTCCCTTACCTAAAACAGTGATCGGCAATTTACTGCTCAAATTACGCTGCCTCGGCAATTTCAAGGAACAAGCAGAAGAGAAGGCGATCGCTGCTTTAGAAGAGGTTGGTCTTACCGACAAACGAGATCAATTAGCAGTTGAACTCCTACCTGTTGAGCAGATAAAATTAGGATTGGCACTTACCATTTGCGACGAGCCAACGACCATTATATGCGACGAACCACTTGCGGGATTAAACGGCAGCTGCGCAGAAGAGATTCTACAGACGCTTGCCCTCATCAACGCCTCTGGTATTACCACTTTAGTGGCAACGAGGAACAGAGAGATTGCAGAGAATAGTGGCCACCGGGTAATGATACTCCACGATGGAACGATCAAAAAATCATGAGCGCAATTGTATACCTGCTGAAAGAGATTATCTGCTCGCTGCAAAGAAAGAATGTGTTGTTATGCATAGCGCTTAGTGGCGCAATCTTTCTTTTCCTTGCAGTCTCTTCGTCCTTGTTCTTATTTACAGCACCGATTAACGATGGCATTCGACTGAAAAGCCAAGAGATTATCGCCTATCTTCCCCTTAGACTACCAACAGCGGCGATCAGGGATCTGCTATTTGAAATCCGTGAACATCCGCAAGTAGTAAGAGCAACGTTCCGATTCAGTGAAGAATTTCATCGCGAGGATCCTGTGCCAGGAAGGTATGGACTTCTCTTCATCACAGCCTCCGATATACCTTCAGCAGAAGTATTAGCTGCTGAGCTTGCCGGCCGTCGTGATATAATGGAGGTTCGCTTCTATGGAGAGAAGAGAAGACCAACTGCTATTCCTCTTACGGCAACGATGAAGATCGGATTTATTGCAGGAATTCTTATTGTAATAACAGGAGTTTTGTTCCTATCTCGCTATCTATTCGCCCGCTTGCTAACTGGGCTTACAGATTATCTCCGTCTGCTGCATACCGCAGCGATCCCCGAACGGACGATTCAAACCCCATGGATAATCCTTGGAGCAATTTGTGGGCTTATCGGCGGACTGCTCTTCGCAGTCATTCTTTATCTACTTCACCGCTGGGCTATCGCTGACTCTGGGGCAATCATCCACCTTGCAGCTGGAACGATTGATTTCACGCGCATCCTATCGCTCAGTATCGGCGGAGTGGTAGTCGGTATACTTTTAGGAGGAGTAATCGGAGTATTAGGAGGCAGCCTAACTACAGACCCGCGATTTCACTACTAACTCGGTATCTATACAGGGTTAGTCATTATAACTCGCGGCATAGTGAACTTTGTACGTGGCATTGACTGAAAAAAAGAGTTAAAATACAAAGATTCCTCGGTAGCTCAATCGGCAGAGCGTTCGGCTGTTAACCGAAGTGTTGTAGGTTCGAGTCCTACCCGAGGAGCCAAATTGTATATTCGGTGTTCGTTGCCTCGCCCCGTGCGGGGTTATTTTTGTGGTCGCCCTTACCACCCTCTACAGTAATTTTACGGGGGGGGGTCTTATGTCATATTGACACAGAGGAGAGAGAGATGGGGAAATATATAGGAACGAGATGGAGCATTCCTTTCGCAGGATTTCTGATTGGTGCCGTGGCAGGGTTTGGCTATGCATGGGGTACTTTTGTTGTCCCATTAGTGAATGAAATTGGATTTACAGTAGCAGAGGCTACTCTACCATTTAGCGTCTTCTTTGTCATATTTGCGTTAGTTATGGTTCCAGCAGGAAGACTCCAGGATATCATAGGGCCAAGAAAGGTTTCTGCAATTGGAGCACTATTAATCTTACTGGGATTCGGACTGGCGGCATTAGTCAGTCGTTTTCCGTATCCGTGGTGGTTAGTGGTAACTTTCGGGGTTATTGGCGGAGTGGCAAGCGGTATGGCTTATGCTTGTGTCGCTCCACCTGTCCGAAAATGGTTTCCAGATCGACCAGGACTCGCCCTTTCAATTGCGGTGATGGGAGTTGGAATAGGAGCTGTAGTCTTTGCGCCAATTATGGCGGATTATTGGATACCTGTTTATGGAATCGGAGGAACTCTTCTCGTTGTTGGTATTGTAAGTTCAGTAGTGACTCTCTTTGCCGCTTGGTTGATCAGAAATCCTCCTGATGGATGGGAACCTTCAGGAAGGAAAGGCAAAAAGGAAGCAAAGCAGGTAAAAATCATAGAACATGCTACCCCACGAAATCTCATCGTTAGTCCTATCTTCTGGAGCATGTGGGTAATATTTACCATGGTGATCGGCGGTGGAATGATGACTAACGCGGTACTCCCGGCCTACGGGGAGTTAATTCTTGGGTTGACACCTTTAGAAGCAGCGATGGCTGTCTCTGTTTTTGCCGCGTTCAATAGTTTTGGCCGACCAATAGCTGGATATTTAGGCGATAGATTTGGATTAATATGGGTGATGATTGTAAGTTATATGATACAAGCTATTGCACTCTTTTCTTTTCATATCGTTGCAGTGACTTTGCTGAGATTGTATATCACCGCCGCATTTCTTGGCTGGGGTCTTGCAGTCACTTTAGGTCTATTCCCGGCGCTAACCGCTTCATCTTTTGGCACAAAACACCTGGGAGTCAATTACGGAATGGTATTTAGTGGCTTGGCAGTTGGCGCCCTCGCTCCAGCTGCGGGTACAGCCATATACGATGCCACAGGAAGTTTTACCTCAGCATTTATCGCTGCAGGGGCAATGGCAATGATTGGGCTTGTTTTATGTGTGATTCTTAAAAAGAAGTATGCATTAGCTTAAGGATGTATGGGGATAGCGAAACCCTGCATTCCTACAGTCAGAATAAGGTGGCGAATACTAAATATTTGATATCACCTTACGTGATAGTTCTTGTAACTATTCAGGAGTCAGGAGTCAGGAGTCAG
>CAZORT010000065.1:0-5544 GCA_964582575.1 uncultured Thermotogae bacterium | reverse complement strand
TTTTCAGCATCTCGTATGTTGCGGAGTTGATCAGCGGTCGGTCTTTACAAATAAGTGAAGATGGTTGTTTTATGTATTTATCAATCTCTTATGCGCTGCCGCTCCGCGATGATAATCGCCTTTAGCTTAGAAACCGTCTGCTCTAAAGAATCATTGATCAACAGATAATCAAATAGATGGATCATCTCCATTTCACGCATCGCCACAGCGAGTCGGCGGTTGATTGTCTGCTGATCTTCTGTGCCTCTCCTTTGGAGCCTGTCCCGTAATGTGTCAAGCGACGCAGTTGTAAGAAAGATGTAGACAAGCGGAAAATCAAGTGCCGCAGCAGTAGTGCGTAAGGTATTAGCGCCAGTGACATCAATATTTAGAATTACATCTGCCCCTTGCTTAAATAAGTAGTTGATATGACTTATTGACGTCCCATAAAGATCATCCATATATTCAACGTGTTCAAGAATATCCCCCTGTGTCAGGAGTTCCTGGAATTCTTGGCGACTGATATAGAAATAATCGATTCCCTCCTCTTCATCCTCTCGCCGAGGACGAGTAGTGTAAGAGACAGCATACGCAAGATCAGTAATCTCCTGTAAAGTACGATTGATCACCACATTTTTTCCTGCACCTGATGGGCCAGAGAGAACAAAGGCAATTTTCCGCCGGTCTTTAGTCTGTAATTGCTCAAATAGCTTATTCAATATTCCGGACCTGCTCTTTAAATCGATCTACATCCAACTTCATTTTTACAACAGTCGCCACGATAGCGATATCTCGCGTCTTTGCTTGCAAAGTATTTATTTCACGGTGGAGTTCTTGGCCAAGGAATTCTAATTCTTTACCAATCCTACCATTATTATTTACTAACAAGTCATCTGCCCGCATAAGATGAGACAAGATGCGTACAAGTTCTTCGCGAACATCAGAACGCTCCACCAACAGCATAATCTCTTCCTCCAGGCGCGGTTCATTGATCTCAAGTTGAAGTTCCTTGATGCGGGTCATCAGATGGAGGCGCATCTCAGCCGCAAGTTGTGGAATCCGCTCTTCTATATGTGTGGAGAGGGTTTGTAATCGTTTAATGATCGCTCTTAGTTCTACCTGTAATCTTGCTCCTTCTGCTTCACGGGAAACGATCAGGTTATTAATTGCTTCTGTAAGAGCAGCAGCAATAACAGGCCACAGCTCTGCTTCGTTGATCGGTAACGCATTGAAAGCGCCAAGCGCAATTAGATGATCAAGACGAGGTGAATCATTAAGAGATAACTCACGGCAAATTTCCTTCAGATCGGCAACGTAACGTTGAGCTATTGCCTTGTCCATATTCATCGTTACCGGTATATTTTCAGTCGGCTCGATCGATATCCATACTTCAACTTCACCGCGCGAGCAGGCCTCTTTGACCATCTTTTCAGTCTGTGCGATAAGTAATGGGTAGTCATGTAAATTACGGATCTTTACAGAGAGATAGCGATGATTAACTGTCCTTATTACCGCTGTAACGATCCAATGATTCTGGCTGCTCGTTCCACTTCCCAAACCGGTCATGCTCTTAATCATCTTTTTCAACTATAAAATACAGTCGCAATCAAGATCAGTCTGTTCTTTGCTTATTTGCCATCATTTAGTTATATTGACGCATCTCCATCTTTTCAAAACCTAATAACCGACTAATAGTGAACCGCACTACTGCCTCCCTTTTCATTCTGACTCCTGAATTCTGACTTCTGGCTGCTGAGTAGTTACATTCTCATATCCTTTCTATGACGGCAGGATCTGTGCTGTGCAAGAACTAACTTCACCTCTAAAAGAGTCCTGTTACTTTACCTGTTGCTACATCAACATCGATCCGGCGATAGGCTGGGTCAGAAGCTGTCCCTGGCATCAGTGTTATCGCACCTGCTACTGGAACAACAAAGCCTGCTCCATTGTAGGTGAAGATATCTCGGACCGGCAGAGTCCATCCGCGGGGAGCGCCCTTGCGGGTCGGATCATCGGAGAGGGAGAGATGAGTCTTTACCATACAGGTGCCGAGCTTGGAAAGATATTTATCTGCTTCAATCTTTCGCGCCTTGGTCGCGGCTGTATTTGTATAGCTCACACCGTCGGCTCCGTAAACCTCTTTGGCGATCAGTTCGATCCGTTGGCGAAGCGGCATCTTTAAGTCGTATAGTAGCTGAAAATCATTCCTCTCTTCGCATGCATCGACAACTGCATCAGCAAACTCCAGTGCTCCCTCTCCACCACGTAGCCAGTGTTCAGAGAGAGCGACACGTGCACCAGCAGCAGTGGCTATCTTGCGCACAAGGTCAATCTCAGCCTTTGTATCAGTGGAGAAAGCGTTTATACAGACTACGGCGCTGATTCCAGCTTGTTTAACAATATTTATATGGTGGATCAGGTTTTCGCATCCTTGCTCTACCCAAGGTAAGTTCTCCTTAAGATAGGCCGGGTCCATCGGTTTCCCTGGTGGCAGCGCAGGGCCGCCACCATGACATTTTAGGGCACGGATTGTAGTTACCACAACGGCACAATCTGGTTTTAGTCCGCTATAGCGGCACTTCAGATTCCAGAATTTCTCAAACCCAATATCTGCTCCGAAACCGCTTTCTGTAACATGGTAATCGCAGAGTTTTAGGCCTAATTTGTCGGCAATGATTGAGGACTGGCCAATGGCAATATTGGCAAATGGTCCGGCATGAACGAGCACCGGTTGTCCTTCGAGTGTCTGCATTAAATTGGGATTCAACGCCTCCACCATCCACGCAGTCATTGCTCCAGCCACTTCTAAATCTTCGGTAGTCACTGGTTTACCTGTTTTGTCATACGCAACCACGATCTTACCGATCCGTTCTCGCATATCCTGCAGACTTACCGTAACGGAGAGTATCGCCATCACCTCCGAACTCACGGCGATATTAAATCCCGATTCCATAGTAAGGCTCTCTTGTTTGCCGCCTAAGTCGATGACAATGTTACGCAGTGCCTGCGCACAAAAATCAATGATCCAGCGTAATTCTACGTTCTTCGGATCGATTGATAGCCGTTTAAGACCGCGTTTGGCCAATTGCGCATCGGTATAGTTGTTCTCATGCTGCATCCGCGAGGTGAGCGCTACCATTGCCAGATTATGTCCATTCATGATCGCATTGATATCACCGGTAAGGCCTAATGAGAATGGGGTTAGCGGAATGCACTGCGAAAGACCGCCCCCTGCTGCCCCTCCTTTGATATTCATCGTTGGACCGCCCGACGGCTGTCTAATTGCAGCCAATGCATTCTTTCCTCGTCTGCCTAAGCCTTGTACCAAGCCGATCGTTGATGTGCTCTTCCCCTCACCGAGCGGGGTCGGGGTGATTGCGGTCACATCGATATACTTGGCATTAGGTCTGCCTTGACAGCGACGCAGTACCTTTGTGAAATCTATCTTAGCCACATAGTGACCATAAGGCAGAAGCTCATCTCGCTGAATGCCCATCTCATCGGCCAGTTGAGAGACCGTCTTCATCCTCTGTTCAGCATCTTCCGCAATCTGCCAATCTTTGTATTGGGTGGGATTAAGGGACATCTCTATTCCTCCTTTCCTGTTTTGCGCAACAGGTAGCGTTCGTAAATAAGCTCAATTTTATTTGCGGTCACACGAAACTCTACTGGTAGTTTCACCCCGCCGGTCAAAGTAAAGAAAGTTTTGACTTCACCATTGATTTTTTCTGGCACCAATGGGACTACAAGGTCATTATATTTATCTTTAATCTCAATTGCAAGCAAGCCACCTAAGCGGTTCACTCGAGCATTCATTGTGCCTTTGTAGGTCTTGTAGGTACCGACAAGCTCAGTAAAAGTCTTTTCCTGTTGGATAAACGGAAGCTTTTCCGGATCTTTCTCCAGGAGGATCGATAGCCCGTACATTCCAAATTGCGAAAGCGAATATCCGCTCCCATTGGCTAAAAGTGCGATACCTATACCTTGCTCTGGAATAAAGCCGATGTACGCTGTAGAGACCAGCACTGATCCCCCATGACCAACAAGCTTATAGCCAAGAAAATCAGGGGTGATCGAAAGGCCGTAGCCATATGCTCCTTGCCCAAAGGGACCTTGATGCGGCAACGGAATGTGCGCGCTCGTCATTATCTCCATTGACTCCTGTGAGAGCAACCGAATGCCATTATATTCCCCCATTCCAAGATACATAGCGACGTATTTGGAGAGGTCCATCACATTACTGATCAGTGCGCCGACAGATAAGATACGGCTATAAAAATAATCAGACGGCTTTCTTTCCCCCTCACGCGTGATAATATACGGCGTCGCTGTGTCTGGAATCTTTGTTACTTCCTCTTTACAAAAGAGACTCTGCTTCATCCCAAGTGGTGCAAGTATATGCTTTTGCACATACTCCTTATAGGTGATACCAGAGCATTTTTCAATGATATACCCGAGAATCGCATAACCTTCGTTGGAATAGAACCAGTGTTTACCCGGACGGCTCAGAGTCCAGTCTTGTGCATCAGCCATAAAGGTGAGAAGATCGGAATAATCAGCGAGCGGAAACCAATTTTCCCCTGCACCGGCTGCTGCACGGATCATCGCCTCTGAGTACGCAAGTGCTGGAAGACCTGAGCTATGGCTCAGAAGATGAGATATGCGGATAGTCTCTCCCCCCGGTTTTATATTGACCGGAGCGTAATTGGTGATAGGATCATCTAACCGTAACTTGCCCTGTTCAATTAGTTGCATAATCGACAGAGCAGTGAACGACTTTGTAACCGAACCGATCCGGTAGAGAGTATTCGGTGTTGTTGTTAAGCCGGATTTTAGGTCCCTAAATCCGAATCCCTTCTTCCAGACAACTTCGTCTCCGTTTATAACGCCTACGCTAAGCCCTGGTAGCTTGGTCGCAGACATCTTGGTGAATATAAATTCTTCTAATTTGGTAAATGACATAATCCCTCCGTTATGTTTTCAGAAGTGTGCTGAAAATCGTTGGTGAAAATCTTACACCAAGATTAGACGCTAATTTGTGTTAAGTCAAGTCAAATTGCCTCACCCAAATCCGTCTTCCCAGAATTCCCCACCCCAAAGCTGTCTTCTTACCTCGGGGAATTCCTGGAATACTTTACTGGCTGAGATGCTTTTTAGTATACCTACCACCTTTGATATGGAATACCTTGGGGGAAATGAGAGAAAAAGATGAATGTGATCCTTTGTTATCTCTACAGCGTCTATTTCAAAATCGAAATCCTCAGAAATTTCTTCAAATATCTCCTTCACTCTTTCTCTGATATCACTACGCAGTATCCATTTTCGATATTTAGGTGTCCAAACCAGATGATATTTCGTATCATATACAGCATGGCTTGTTCTTTTAAGAGCCATGTTTATATCATATCATCTTTCTGTCTTCGGCAGAAGAACTTTTCATCCCCGTCCAAAGGGCGGGGCATTCAAGTTCAATTTTCGTAAATAGATCTACTTCTGATCATATTCTTTGCATATCTTAATACTGCTTCTTCTAAATTTTATTTTTCTCTTACCATCACTATCACG
>CAZORT010000064.1:0-5612 GCA_964582575.1 uncultured Thermotogae bacterium | reverse complement strand
AGATTTCTCAGTCGTGAAGAGCCCTTTGCAATGACAGAGTATCGTTGACATGACAGTAGAGCCAAAAGGTTCTTCGTCAATGGTTAAAGAAAAAGAGTGTTAAATGTTGGTATTTAGGTTAAGATTAAGAATCGTTTAAATTACAGAAAGAAGATATAATATAGGAAAGACAGTTCAGAGAAACGAGGCACTGTAAACCTATAGAACAAGACAATAGACAAAGGAGTAGATTATGGCAGCACGAATAAGACTAAAGAGAGTCGGCAGGAAAGGACAACCATCGTATCGCGTCGTTGTCTTAGATGGCCGAAAACCAAGAGACACAAAGGCGGTCGCTGATTTAGGATACTACAATCCTCTCATCGATCCTCCCTCTTTTGAAATCGACGCGGAAGCAGCATTAAAATGGTTGCAAGAAGGCGCAAAAGTAACGGCAACGGTACGCACTATCCTTTCAAAAGCAGGTATATTTGAAATGTGGCATAGCAAAGACAAAAATGAACCAGCTGCAGCAGAAGAAGATTCCCTGCAAGAAGATAGTCCGGCTGCGACAAAGAAAGATGATCAGGCTGTTAAACCTGCAGAAAAGTAATGTTATCTCGTCTTTGTCTTTTTTTGGTCAGTGCGCTTGTTGACGATCCAACACAGATTGAGATTGAACAGATCGAAACAGAGAAAGTGGATCTTGTACTGATTAAAGTGGGCAAAGAAGATCAAGGTAAAATTGTGGGTAAGAACGGCAAGACAATCAACTCTCTCCGCACTTTTCTTGCGGGGATAGAGAAGCGGGTGGGCAAAGATATCGTAGTCGACATCATCGACAATTAACCTAAAGATACGTAGCTACTCGGCATAGCCACAACGAGACTGAGATTAGAAAAAATGAAACTGCAGAGGCAACAGAGCAAATTAATAGGTCCAAGATGCAAAATTCTTTCTTATTCTGGATATCTAATATTCTCTTTGTGCTTGGTGGCTGAGTAGTTCCAAAAATATAATATGCGATTCGATGTAATAACAATCTTCCCTAAAATGCTGTATGGATTCTTTGCGGAAGGGATTCTCCAGCAAGCGCAGCAAACTGAGAAAATTAAAATATGCATTCACAATTTGCGTGATTTTACTGATGATCTTCATCATACTGTAGACGACCGCCCGTATGGAGGCGGTGCAGGAATGGTGATGAAAGTGGAGCCGTTTTTCCGAGCGGTAGAAACGATTAACGCATCGCTTTCCGGAACGAGGAGGACGATTCTTCTTTCTTCACAAGGAAGACTATTTCGACAATCCGACGCACTGCGGCTTACTGCTTATGATAGATTACTTCTCCTGTGCGGTCGCTATGAAGGGGTAGATGAACGCGTCTTATCATTTGTCGATGAGGAAATTTCAATTGGAAATTATGTCCTTACCGGTGGTGAAATAGCGGCTGCTGTCGTTATCGAGACAGTTGCCCGGTTAATTCCTGGTGTAGTAGGCCGATTCGAATCAGTAGAAGGAGATTCTTTTTATAACAAAACACACTTAGGGCCACCACACTATACGCGGCCGCGTAACTTTCAAGGGCTGGCCGTACCAGAAGTCCTTCTCAGTGGTGATCATAACCGGATTGAAACTTTCCGCGAAAAGGAAGCATGGCGAAAGACAGCCCTTCATCGTCCGGATATTTTGGGAGTTCGTGACTGTGTTGAGAAGCGAGAAGAGAACAATGGGTAATCTTTATATTGGCCTGCTTCACTTTCCAATAAGGAATAGACGGGGTGAAATAGTCGCTACTGCATTAACCAGTATGGATGTCCATGATATTGCGCGAACCGCTCATTCTTATGGAGTAGCGACTTACTTTGTGATAACACCTCTTCCTTCACAGCAGGATATTGCGTGTAAGATCGTAGGGTTTTGGACCGAGGAAGAGCAAGCAGATAGTCGCAGCCGCCGCGGGGAGGCCTTGGCGATCACTCGAGTAGCCAGTGATCTTGATGAAACAGTACAGATTATAAGTGAATTAGAAGGTAGAAAACCTCTCCTTATCGGCACATCAGCGCGTATTTCAGAGGCGGTTTACTCCCAACCTATTTCATATGAGGAGCTAACAAAAAAGATATTGAAAAACCATCTTCCAGTCTATATACTATTTGGTACTGGATGGGGAATGAGCGAAGAGTTAATTGGAACATGCGATTTTCTTCTCCCGCCAATTAGGCCGAATGCCCGCTTCAACCATCTATCAGTGCGTTCGGCAGTAGCGATAACATTGGATCGATTGATCGGTGACCATGTTTGATAATTAAATGAATAAGAGATTAATGGTAAAGGAGTTTTAATGGATGAAATTATACGCGCAATAGAGTATGATTCTCTGCGTGAACGGACAAGTTTTCGTGCCGGCGACATCGTAAAAGTCTACGAGCGAATAACAGAAGGAGCAAAGAAACGAACGCAGATCTTTGAGGGCTTGGTACTTAAAACGAGCGGCAGCGGCACAAAAACGATGGTAACAGTTAGAAAACGCTCATCTGGCATCGGAGTAGAAAAGATATTTCCTCTCCATGCTCCGTGGATCGAAAAAATCGAAGTGGTAAAGAGAGGCCGAGTGCGGCAAAGCAGACCGTACTATCTACGCCGATTAACGAAAATACAATAATGCGCCGCAAAGAGAAAACAGCACTTATATTACGTATAGCAGAGCGCTTCGGTTGGAAGCCCGGCCGAATCGTTAAAGAGATACTGGAGTGGGTAGAAGTATTGATTGTGGCAGGAGTTCTTGCCATATTGTTAATGACATTCGTCGTTGTTAGAATGACCGTTCCTACTGGATCGATGATACCTGCAATAGAACCGGGAGACTCATTCTTCGTTAATATACTGACCTATCATTTTCGTCGTCCGCAACCAGGAGATATAATTGTCTTCTGGCATCCCAATGATCAACTGCGGGGAAATCGTGCCCGGTTTGTTAAGCGGTTAGCCGCAGTCGGCGGTCAGACAGTACAAATCAAAGAGGGCGCTCTGTACGTTGATGGCACCAGATTAAGCGGCGATCAATTTGACCGCTACTACTGGATGGGTGATCCACGTATACGATATGGAATTCATCCTACTCTCGTCCCTGAGGGTAAGTTCTTTGTGCTGGGAGATAACTCACGCGATAGCCTTGATTCACGCTTCTGGGGGTTTATCGATCAAGATAACGTTATCGGAGTACCACTATTACGTATTTGGCCGCTTTCCCGAGTCGGTCTAATACGGTAACCGGACTGCTATCAGAAGTCAAAGGTAGATGTATTTACAACAATAAAGACTTGAACTATCGCGATATCAACTCGCAGATGGTCGGATAAAGATGAGATAGTTTTATCATAGCATCTGTTGATTATGAAGAAGAAAATATACCACATTGCTACGACAGCAGAAGATGGACATAACACTAGTTTAGTGCTTTTTTGCTTAAGCTGACTCGTATTGAGACCAGAGCGCGGCTAAATCGAGATCTTCTGGTGTGGTAATTTTCATATTGATGCGATTACCGGGAACTGTAAAAACTGGTTTTCCCAGCCGGAGGAGCGCCGCTGCATCGTCAGATAGATTGATACCACATTGATTCGCATCTTGCAATGCATGCAAGATTAATTTACGATCAAATCCTTGTGGGGTCTGGATATGCACAAGATTAGTCCGATCGACCATTGTTGCACATAAAAAATTATCACTATCACAATATCGAAGTGTATCAACTTCCAGCAATATCGGCACAGTTGCTCCGTATTTCCGTGTTCCTTCAACAACGCGTTTGATTAACGCAGGCATAACAAATGGCCGTGCTGCATCGTGGATCAAAACAATAGTCCCTTGTGCCGCCTTAACTCCGGCGAGCGATGAGTCCTGCCGCCGCTCTCCGCCACAGACAATCCGAACGGGAAGAGACCAGTCTGTGCTCAGAGAGCGGGACGCTATCTCCTCCCCTTTACTGACAACAAGGACAATCTCATCAACGATATTACTTTTGGCAAAACTGTTAAGTGAATATGCGAGTAATGGACGTCCGGCAAGGTTTGTATAGACCTTATTTGTAGGGGATTGAAAACGCAAACTGCGGCCGGCAGCAAGGATCACTGCAGAGATACTCGTTGATACCCCAGAACAGCTCTCCGGTTTTGTCTTCATTAATTTGTTGTAATTGGTTTATGGCTCTCAAGTATGAGAGGAATAATTTTTTCTCGCCCGTTCGTTACATTCGCTTTAGGTACAAAGATCACCAAGGCATTCTTAGCTACTAAGGCACAAAGATACAAAAGTGCAGTAAAGCACAAGGGTAATGAAACAACGTAACCCCTGAGTAGATACCTCTAATCTTAGTCTCTTCGTAGCAATATTTTTCTCTGTCTGATGATGCGCGAAATTTTCCAGTTATTTAATCCGATGCCAGCGCTTTAAATCTTTCCAGCCGCTTTCTTAGATCAGAACCTTGCAACTTATCAAGCGCTTCTTTTTGGATTTGACGAACTCGCTCACGACTGATACCGAATTCTAGACCTACTTCATCCAACGTACGCGGATTGTGATCTTTAAGACCATACCGGAGGATAAGAATCTTGCTTTCTCTGTCAGTTAGATCCTCTAAGGCATTTTCTAGTTCCAATTGAAGCAGGTTCTTAAATGTCTCCTGAGTTGGCGAACGAACCGTGCTGTCTTCAATAAAATCTCCAAGTACCGAACCTTCGTCATCATAACCGACCGGCATGTCAAGAGAAGTAGTATAATGTGCTGATTTTTTAGCTTTAATAATATTTTCGATCGTCGATTCCAGTTCTTCAGCTAACTCTTCTATTGACGGCAATTTGCCATACTCCTTCAAGTGATTGCGTTCTGTCTGAGAGATTTTACGAATTAATTCGTTTACGTGGGTGGGAACACGAATCGTGCGTGAGCGGCTAGTAATAGAGCGTAAAATCGCTTGTCGAATCCACCATGTGGCGTAGGTTGAGAATTTAAATCCTCGTTTATAGTCGAACTTTTCAATTGCCTTCATTAAACCTAAGTTTCCCTCTTGGATCAGGTCGAGAAAGGGAAGGCCGCAACCACGGTACCGTTTCGCTATACTTACTACAAGACGCAGGTTGGCTTCAGCAAGTTCTTCCCTTGCGCCTTCCTCTCCAGACGCAATACGCTGTGCTAATCTAACCTCGTCAGCTCGCGATAGTAACGGCACACGGCTTATTTCGTCAAAATAAGACCGAATTGGATTAGCCAATTTGCCTTTATCCATATCTTTATCTTTCGCCTTACCAGCCTTTTTGCGAGCTTTACCTTGTTTATTACCGCGAACATTAGCTTGTAAATTGATCGTCGCTTGTACTTCTGTTACACCCATTTAAATTCCTCCTGCACGCTATTCTCTGTTAATACCTAAATTTTGACCGCACTTAAAGAGATATAACCTCTTTTCAGAGGTCTTCACTAAAAGATATTTTTACATATAAACATATAAAATTGCTACAATGCTATAACAATAATATCTTTTTAAACCTTCCTTCCGCCGCGGCGTTATATTTGAGCCGAGTCAATTCATTCAAGTATACCATAAATAGGTTTAAATGTCAAGAGGCCGAATT
>CAZORT010000063.1:0-5725 GCA_964582575.1 uncultured Thermotogae bacterium | reverse complement strand
TTGAATTGCCTCACCTAAAATATACTCCACATCGTATCGCTGCCTGACCTAAGAAGTAAAATACGTCGTATTGCAATGTATTTCTACAAAAGGTGCTGGAAAGAGGAGACAACAGGCCATTCGTTATTACGTCACTCCTTGTCTATCGCAAGTCTTTATGGCAATATATATGGGAAAAGAGTTAGGAGGCTTAAGGTTCATGATTCAGAAAAGTTCAGAACTTAGAGGTTCGGGTCATAAAGCGGCTCTCCCCACATCAAGAGAAGGAGATTGATTTTCTATATGCACAAAAAACGTACAGGGTTAATACAAATTTATTCTGGTAATGGAAAAGGAAAAACAACAGCAGCGATCGGATTAGGCATACGGGCTGCTGGGCAAGGGTTACGCGTCCATATGATCCAGTTCTTAAAGGGTGGAGATAACTTCCCCCAGTATGGTGAAATAACTTCGATAGAGCGAATACCACAGTTTACGGTAGAACAATTCGGATTTCCGCATTTTGTTAAGTCGAAGAAGATCAGTGATGAAGATCAACGGATAATCGACAAGGGGATAATGCGAGCCCGGCAAGTACTTGTTGCTGGCGAGCACGATCTGGTGATCCTTGATGAAATTAATGTTGTATTGAAGCTCGGTCTGGTAAAACTCTCGATTGTTCTGGAACTACTGCAGCAACGCAAGGAAGGTGTAGAAGTGGTTTTAACCGGGCGCGATGCTCCGCAGGAACTGATTGAGATTGCCGATTTAGTCAGTAATATTACGGAAGTCAAACATCCGTTCACCCAAGGTGTCACCGCCCGCAAAGGGATCGAATTTTAAAAGACGATTAGGAGAGAGCAGGGAGTAAGGAGGTGTTGAGTTTGTCGATCACTGGGTTAAGAAAGAGAAATAGCAACGGGTTAGAAGATCAGAAGGAATTATCTCAGTTTCTCATTTGCTCATCCTCGTTTGTACCGCTTACCCCTCTACCACCAGGCAGGCGCTTCTCTTCTCTTTGCTTGCTAATCCTCACTCATCATGCATTGCTTTCTCCGAACCAGCGTTAACAACATGACAATAGGACCCAACAGGACATTCAGCGATCTTCAGTTCCATAAAATAAAGGAGATCGTTATACAATTTACCTCTTCCTCTCTCGGAGCAGATGCAGTTAATCAATCTATACCGACGAATGATCGCGAGCAATTGGAGACTGAGATTGCGCAAGTTAAGGAAGCTATTTCGTTATTAACGAACCGGCGTTCTTTCTCATTCACAGGAATTCACGATCTTCGTCCTCTGCTCAAGCAAGCCACAGAACAGACCTCACTTGATTCAAAAGATTTCCTCATCGTAAAAGAGATGTTATCAGCTGTCCGACACATCCGTGAACAGGTTGATGGTCTTGAGAAATTCCCTTTGCTGCAAAGAATCATCAATAAACTCTCCCTCCCTGACAGACTGGAAGACTTTATTGCACGTACGATTGATGACCATGGTCTTATCCGTCCTGATGCCTCTCCTCGCCTCAAAGAACTCACTGGTAAACGACGAATAATAGAAGAGAGTATTGAACGCCGCCTGCATGCGTTGATTAACCGTTTTCCTGAGTTGATTAGTGAATCAGTAATCACGCAACGATTAGGGCGATTGGTGATACCGATCAAAAGTGGTGCTGTAGGGGTAAAGGAATTCATTGTTCATGGCAGGTCTGCTACCGGACAAACTCTGTACGCAGAACCAACATCTGTGGTAGGAGAGAATAATGCTCTCGCCGAGATAGATCACTCTATTCGATTAGAGCGGCTACGGATTTTGCGTCAGCTGACAGTGGCATTTAAAGCGGCAGAAGGATCGTTGCTCCGTAATCAGATATATATTGCACATCTCGACTCTCTCTTTGCCCGTGCTAATTATGCAATTGCTCACCATTGCACATTTCCTCGGATTGGCTCACCTTCCCTGACACTGATCAACGGTCGACACCCGCTTCTTCCGCACGACAAAGTGGTACCGATTTCGCTCAGTATTGGCAATGGAAAGCAGATGGTGGTGATCACCGGTCCTAATACTGGAGGAAAAACTGTTACATTAAAGACAATTGGGCTGCTCCAGTTGATGGTGCAAACAGGAATTCCAATACCCGCATCAGAAGATAGTTCCTTTCCGATCGTCGATAAGATTTATACCGACATCGGAGATGAACAATCGATCGAACAGAATCTATCTACTTTTTCCGGTCATATGAAGAACATTATTAAGATTATTAACGAGGCTGATTCATCCTCTCTTCTCCTGCTTGATGAGCTGGGGGCAGGCACCGATCCTCAAGAGGGAGCTGCATTAGGACTAGCAATTATGGAAGACCTTCTGGAGAAGGGATCTTTTGTCATTATCTCCACTCATCTTACACCACTGAAATATTTTGCGATTAAACACCCAGCGATAAAACCAGCGGCGATGGAGTTTGATCACATCACGCTATCCCCCACTTTCCGCGTCATTGAAGGGACAGCGGGCAGAAGCAGTGCGTTTATAATTGCTAAACAGCTTGGGTTAAGTGTTCATTTGATTGAGCGGGCAAAAGAATCTCTCACGCAAGGAGAGATCGACGCTGAAGATATACTTGCCGAGTTAGAACGGAATAAACGAGTAGCAACTGAGTATAAAAATTGTGCAGCGCAACAGCTGAAAGAAGCAGAAGCGTTGAAAGAGAAATATATTGCCCTCCTCTCTGCCTTTGAAGCGAGAAAAGAAGCAGCACTATCTCTCCGTATTCGGCAGCTTGATTCTTTTTTACGTGACAGCCAACGCCAGGTAGAGAAGGCTTTAGCCGATCTTAACGACTCCGCTGCACCAGCGCGGCCTCAATTGGTTGAGACTTACCATCAAGTCACCGATTTACGCGCAAAGCTGCATACAGAAGCGGCAACTTTTGCCAAAGAACAAGCGAAGAAACTAAGCAGCTTTCCCTTGCAGGAGATCACAGTCGGTCAACTCGTCCATATTAATAGCATCAGTAGAGACGGGCGGATTATTGAGTTGTTATCAGGAAAGAAAGTAGGAGTACTGGTAGATGGTATTAGGTTTTACACCGAATTAGATGATCTTTCTTCTCCGCAAAAGTCGCATCAACCGAGCAAAAGACCAGCGCGCTTTCACCAGCCGCATACCGATTATGTCAGTTTGGAACTTGATGTGCGGGGAATGACAATCCGCGACGCATTGCGTGAAACAGAGACCTTTATTGACCGGTTATTACTGGCCGATATCGGTAGCGCTCGCATTCTCCATGGCAAAGGGAGCGGTACATTACGAACCGAAATCCGTCAATTCCTTTCTGCCTGTTCCTTTGTCAAAACTTATTCTTCCGCTCCTCCACAGGCAGGCGGCGATGGAGTAACAGTAATTGAATTAGCTGAAAGTCAGGTTTGAAGGGAGTAACGGGTAACTGGTAAAGAAAATTGCCAGTCTGCCGGGAGACAGTCTGGCAATTTCGTAGAAACCAAAATTTATACAAAATAATAAAGATCCGATGCGGAACCTCTAACCTTCTTTCCTTTTACTACATAAAGATCGGTGTTATTGGGAATAAAGAAGCAAAGACAAGTGAAATGACTGACATCAGCTTAATAAGAATGTCAAGTGACGGTCCAACTGTATCTTTAAGCGGATCACCGACTGTGTCTCCAATAACACTGGCTGCGTGTGCTTCTGACCCAGAACCACCGTAATTGCCTTCTTCAATATATTTCTTTGCATTATCCATCGCTCCGCCAGCGTTAGCACAATATAGTGCCAGTTGCGCACAAGAGACGAGTGCTCCTATTAAGAATCCCCCTAATGCGTAGCGTCCGAAGATCAACCCAAAGATGATCGGAGTTGTCACTGCCAATACCGACGGAAGTACCATCTGACGTAGTCCTCCATGGGCGGTAATGCTGATGCACCGTTGATAATCTGGTATCTCATCGCCGCTCAGTATCTTCGGATTACTGGAGAATTGACGGCGTATCTCTAATACAAGTGTATTTGCCGTTCTGCCGACAGCACGAATCAATAGTGATGAGAAGACATAAGGGATCATCGCTCCGAGAAGCAACCCGCCAAGGACGAATGCTGCCACTTCAATCGGATAACCGGTAGGTGATAGATGAGCAGTGATCTGTCCGAGTAGGGGCAGTTGTGGCGGTAATACTAAGTCAGCATGACCAATAGCCGCCCAGAGAAAGGCAGCTACCAGCGCCAATGAAGCAAATACAGCAGAACCGATAGCAAAACCTTTACCGATCGCAGCAGTAGTATTACCGATTGAGTCCAAGCGATCAGTTCGAGCACGCACCTCAGGGTTCATCTTCGTCATAGTGGCGATCCCACCAGCATTATCAGCAATCGGCCCGTAACTATCAACTGCAACAGTCATCGCGACAAAAGAGAGCATACCGAGCGCTCCGTAGGCAATGCCGATTAACCCACCGATATGGTAAGAGAGAAGGATTGCTCCCACAATCGCGATAATAGGCAGGAAGATACTGAGCATTCCAATTGCCATCCCTTCGGTTACGCCGATTGCCGGACCAGTCTGATTCACTTTGGCCAATCTCTGGACAGGTTTGTACTTAGCTGAGGTATAGTATTCAGATAAGAAACCGATTGCTACCCCAGCGATGATGCCTACCAGCACCGTGTAGAACGGCATCATACTCAGCGGGCTAAGCCATGTAATGAGAAAGGTGGTCAGTACAGTGAATAAAGCGGCAATGCGGGTGCCATTCATTAATACTGTTGGTTGTTTTGCTTCTGCGCGACGGTTAAATCGGACGTAAAGTATACCACAGAAACAAGCGATGATGCCGCCGGCAACGATTAAGACTGGTAGAAAGATGAACCACCAATAAGTGGAGACGGGTATATAATATGTCAATCCTAATTTTGCAAGGAGCGGTTGCAGCGGTTCATTTGCACGACCAACAAAGATATAGACGGAAATAATGATTATCGAGATAATCGCTCCGACAAAAGACTCCAGCAAATCAGCGCCAAGACCAGCGACATCACCAACATTGTCGCCAACATTATCAGCGATCGTTGCCGGATTGCGCGGATCATCTTCGGGGATTCCTCGTTCAACCTTGCCGACAAGGTCGGCAGCCATGTCTGCTGCTTTGGTATATACACCACCGCCAACCCGGTCAAACAGGGCGACAAGTGATGCCCCCATTGAATAGGCGCTAATAAGGAGAGCAACACGGATAAAGTTAACTCCTGCCCCTTCTAATCCAAACAGATATCGAGTCTCAATATGGATAGTCGCTGGATCAAGATGGCGTTGGAATAACAGAAAAACGAGGAGAAGGCCGCCTAATGCTAACCCTGCTACTGCTAACCCCATTACGCTTCCACCGGAGAACGCGATATTAAGCGCCTCTTTGAATGATCGCTTTGCTGCATTGGCCGTACGTACATTGGCATGTGTAGCTGCATTCATGCCAATAAATCCGGCTGACATGGCAAAGAGAGAGCCAATCCAAAATGCGACTGCGATATCCCATGAGAAGAGAATCCACAATACCGCACCGATGATAAGCATCGCAATACCCATCACTTTCGACTCTTCAACCATAAAAGTTAATGCCCCACGGCGAATGTACTGTTGCAGTTCTTTCATCCGTGGTGTTCCGGCGTCCTGACGGACAACATATCGATTAAAACTCGCTGCGCCTACAATGGCGAATACTGCAAT
>CAZORT010000062.1:0-5775 GCA_964582575.1 uncultured Thermotogae bacterium | reverse complement strand
ATATCTTAATACTGCTTCTTCTAAATTTTATTTTTCTCTTACCATCACTATCACGATACAAACCTCAAGGAAAAGACGGTAAGTATTTTTTGGTTGCCGTTGGCCTTGCACTTTCGCAAAAATGGTCATGCTGCAATCTGCATGGACTTTTTAGACAGTCTGACCTGTTTTGTTATGTCTAAAACATCTTATTTTAGGAACAATATAAAACGATAGAAATAGAAAGACAATTAGATTGGAGGTGAAAATTCGGTTCCGATAACGGCAAACCTCACAAAACTTGAAGTGAGGGACGCAAAGCTCCGGGCCTGAGATGGCGGCCGAGCTACCGAAGAACCAAATGAAAGCACGAACTCTGTTGATCGCTGCTCTTCTCATAATGTTGTTTGCAATACCAATTTGCGCTGCAACATCAGCTTCAGTGACCGTGCAAGTGAGTTGGAGGATTCTTCCGTTTCAATCACTAACACTTGCCATGGCCAATAGTCATGGAGAAGAGGTAATAGACAGAATTGATTTTCCGCAGCCAACAGCAGCTGATCTATCAGCGGGATTTATTAAGATAGACGGTGCTCTCTCTTTGGTGGCACGGAGTAATATACCATGGGTCGTCACAGTACGTGCGATGGAACGCGATCTCGGAACAAGCCGTGATGGTCTATTCACTAAACCACTGCATAATTTCCTTCTGCGGGCAAACAATGGAATTTATTTTACACTGACAAATCACGATCAAATTATCATTCAAGGTCAACCTGGAATACATCCGATTGAGATCGATTACAAAATCTTGTTTGATCAGACTAAATATCGCGAAGGCGACTATGGAGTAACTTTAGTCTACACGATCACAACGAGATAGCTGAATCCTCCTTATAGAGAGCGAGCGGGATGAATGAAAAGTAATTCATTCCGCTCGCTTGTTGTGGTTTTCCCTATTTAGAACGGAATAACAGGCGCTTTCACCAAATTTACTGGCTCTGAATGTACTTTGCAACGCTATCAGAAAAAGAGCACTCTTTACTTGAGCACAACAGGCAAATGATTTCGTCCATTTACTTGACTCCTTACCATCTGCAGTTTAAGATGGTAGTCGAGGTGAATATTGAGAAGAGAGATTGATCTGCTCTTGGATATACAGGCAAATGACGACCAGCGTCGTGATCTTACCGCTGCTATCACTCGTAAGATTATAGAAAAAGAGCGATTGGAACAGTGGTTAAGCAACGAGAAAGCACAATTGGAAGAATGGCACGCGGAATTAGCAGCACTGGAACGGCTCAGTCAACAGAAGAATCTCGAAGTTGACACCATAGCGGATCAGATCATCCGCATGCAACAGCGTCTTACTCACAGCATCATCAGCTTTAAGGAGATGGAGTCGCTGCGGATCAAGCTCGTCAGTGAAAATAAACGTGTCGATCAGATGGAGGATGAGGCTCTCAATTTAATGGAACGAATCGATGCAATGCGCAAGGAGATACCAACAAAAGAAGCAGCCTACGTAAAACTGAAAGAGAAGATCACAACGCAGATCCAGGCTATTAACACTGAAATAACCGGTTGGAAAGATAAGATTACCGCGCAAGAGATAGAGAGAGAGAAGTTGTGTGATAAGGTTCCTGAGCAGCTTCTATCCCGTTACAATCGCCTGCGCAACGAATTTGACAATCCAGTGGTAGAGATTCGGGATAGATCATCATGCCCAGGTTGCAATCTGACGATACAGGCAAATATAGTGGAAAAAGCACGCACCGAAACGGAGATAGTATTCTGCGAAAACTGCTCACGTATTCTCTATTACCGGCGATAATTCTGACCGGTATCTTTGTTTACGGTAATAGCACCTCCCTTCTCCCGCGGCCGATTGGGATGTTGAATGATTACGCCAACATCCTTGATCACCATCGCCGCAGAGTTTTTCTCTCTCTGATTGACGAGACACGTGAGAGATTTGCGATTGATGTTTATCTGTTATTTAGTTGGGAGGATCCATTTACAGATATTGATCGCTTTGCGTATGCGATACTTGATTTTTGGGATCTGGAAAACCGCGATGTTCTGCTGGGCGTCTTTGTGCGATACGGCAGACGCTGGGAAGGAAGGATTGTCGCCGGCCAAGGTCTGGCGCGGCGTTATCCAATGCTTGCCGCAACCGTAGAAGAAGAGATCGCTTTCTTTGTCCGTCACCATGAAATAGCACGGGCGGCCGAGGAAATCTTTCCGCAAATCACTGCTTTTTTGGTGCGGCCACCGGTGATTGACCCGCCGGAGAATAATTACCGTCCGTCACGGATATGGATTATCTTTATTATCGTTGGCGCAACTCTTCTGTTCTTTTTTATTATCAGACGTATATGCCCGCGCTGTGGAACGATCCTTGCAATACAACGCAGTCGCCCATCGGCTTTAATTCAGCGGGAGAGAGTGATATACTATTGTCGTCGTTGTCGGTATATACGAGTACGACGCAGAGAGGGTTAGATGGCCGCACGGGGAAAAGAAAATTCCGTGAGGAAAGTCCGGACTCTACAAGGCAGACCACTGAGGAAATCTCAGCAGGGGCGACCCTGGGAAAGTGCAACAGAGAGTAGACCGCCTAAGGTGCAAACCGGCAAGGGTGAAACGGTGGTGTAAGAGACCACCAGCGGTTCGGGCGACCGGGCCGGCTCGGTAAACCCTGGTCAGAGCAAGGTCAAATAAGAAGGCGCATTAAGGGCCGCCTGCCCAAGCCTTCGGGTAGACCGCATAGATAGATGGCCCTCCGCGACAGAATCCGGCTTATTACCCTCTCTGTGTTTAATAGAATACAGAATACATCAGGAGGTATTCTGGATTCTACCTACTGCCATAAATAGTTGTGTTATTTTTACTCTAGTGTTCTAATACGCCTTTGTGCCATCGCTGCTGAGCAGCTACATACGAAAAATTGTAATATCGTCAACTAAATTACAATAAAATGATCAACAAAAAGACTGCCTGGAAAATACTTTTTCTCGTTTACGCACTTGCGTTACTCGTCTTAGCGCTCATACCACTCGATGCACAGCAACCGCTACTCGCAGTCGAAGGAGGAGATAAATTAGTCCATTTTATGCAGTTCTTCCTTTTCTTCCTCTTCGCTGTACGCGCTCTCCCTACTCGCGAACTTATCATAGTGCTTATTGTAACAGTAAGTTACGGTACACTCCTTGAATTGCTGCAATTTGCTGCACCGACCCGTGTGGTCTCGTTTGTCGATTGGTTAGCTAATTTAGGTGGAGGAGTCAGCGGACTGCTCGTAATGGTTCTCTTCTCTTTGCGGAGAAGAAAAGATAAAGGTATAATTAAATATTAATTGTAAACAGAGGTGAAAAATTATGTTATGGTTACTAATGGGCCCAGAGATATTTATTCTGATTCCTGCATTGATCTTCGCCTTTTACGCGCAATACAAGGTAAAGTCGACTTACGCGAAATATGCACAAATACGTACAGCAAGAAACGTATCAGCCGGTGCAGCTGCCCAGCAACTGCTGGGCCGTGCCGGAATCAGCGATGTGAAGATTGAACGTACACAGAGAAAGTTAGGAGATCACTACGATCCTCGTCATAAAGTGCTGCGACTCTCTGATCCTAATTCATCTTCCGTAGCGGCAGTTGGAGTAGCGGCTCACGAAGTTGGACATGCTATTCAACATGCGCATGGTTATCAGCCGCTGGTGATGCGCACGTTGATGGTCCCCGTGGCTAATTTAGGTTCGCAACTTGCGTTTCCTCTCTTTTTTATCGGATTGCTGTTTCATAATCCACTGCTGGTTGATATTGGGATAATTGCATTCTCTGCGGCTGTGTTCTTCACTTTGGTAACACTGCCAGTGGAATTTAATGCTAGCAGCAGAGCGATCGCAGTGCTCCGATCAAGTTATATTGTTTCGGAAAACGAAATAGGATCGGTAAAGCGTGTTCTTACCGCAGCGGCTCTCACCTATGTAGCAGCAGCAGCAATGGCGATTTTGCAGTTAGTACTCCTTCTGGCGCGGCGACGATGAAGCTTGCGCCTTCCCTATTATCAGCTGATTTTGGGAAGTTGCGCGCAGAAGCGCTTGAAGTTGAACCACTGGTTGATTATTTCCATATCGATGTGATGGATGGTCATTTCGTTCCAAATTTAACGCTTGGGCCACCAGTCGTCAATTCATTTCGCCGTGGACTATCCCGACCGTTAGATATTCACTTAATGATTGACCATCCAGCGACCTATGCACCACAATTTGATGTGCAAACGGGTGATTTTATCACCTTCCACATCGAAGCAAAGGACGATCCAGATGAAGTGATTGATGTTATTGCCGCAACAAAAGCAGGAGTAGGAATCTCTTTACGGCCGGCAACACCGATATCGATTCTTCGTCCTTACCTTAAGCAGGTGGATCTGGTCTTGGTAATGACCGTTGATCCGGGATTCGGTGGCCAGCAGATCGTCGATGATGCAACTGAACGAATAGCGGAGATGGCATCATTGATCAGGAAAGACTCCAGTAAGGCAATAATCGCTATTGACGGCGGAGTAAACAAGAATAATATCCGCTCTCTGGTGCGTGCTGGAGCGGAGATAATCGTAGTTGGAGCAGCGATCTTTTCCGCCCATAATCGACGCACCGCAATCGAAGAACTACTTACAGCAGTATGAAAGAAGAATTTATGGAGATGGCAATCGATCTTGCCCTCCATGGCGAGGGCAATGTGAATCCAAATCCACTAGTTGGGGCACTTGTCGTTGCTGATGGTAAAGTTATCGGCCGGGGATACCACCAGAAGTACGGTGCGCCGCACGCAGAGATAGTCGCTTTAGAAGAAGCAGGCACGCAGGCGCGTGGCGCTGATCTCTATGTTACGTTAGAGCCTTGTTGCCATCATGGGCAACAGCCACCATGCACTGAGCAGATTATCGCTACTGGCATTGCGCGAATCTTTATCGCCAGTCGCGATCCCAATCCGATTGTTAACGGCCGCGGTATTGCTCAATTGCGTGAGAGCGGGTTAGACGTAACTGTAGGGCTACTGGCAAAGAGAGCGCAGCGGATGAATGATATCTTCTTTACCTATATCACGACTGGGATACCCTTTGTTCACCTCAAGCTGGCAATGAGCATCGATGGAAAGATTGCCACACGGACCGGTGACTCGAAATGGATCACAAACGAGCAGTCACGCTGCGCTGCGCATCAATTACGACGGAAATATATGGCCCTCCTCGTCGGTGTAAAAACAGTGATTACCGATGACCCACAACTTACAGTGCGCCATGTATCAGGGCGTAATCCACTACGAATCATCCTTGACGGTAAAGGACGGATTCCTGTTGATGCTCGGCTCTTTGCCGAGCCAGGGAGAACGATCATTGTGACAGCAACGATGCCGCAGGAGACTGCGCAGAGAATCAAGATGCGAGGAGGAGAAGTGTGGTATCTCAAGCAACATGAGAATAAATTTGACCTGCGCCAGTTGCTGCAGCGGTTGGGAAAAGAAAGGATCGATGGACTACTTATCGAAGGTGGGGGATCAACAGCGGCTTCATTCCTTGAGGCTGGACTAGTCGATAAAGTTTCGTTCTTTTTTACACCACTGATTATCGGCGGCGAGAGAGCAGTTTCAGCGGTCGGAGGGACTGGTGCAGCAGCGATTACGAATGCAATTCGCCTTACGGAGATCAGTACAGAAAGGATCAATGATGACTTAGTATACACCGGCTATATTAAACGAGACGACCGATGATGACCGTTATGCTCTATC
>CAZORT010000061.1:0-5858 GCA_964582575.1 uncultured Thermotogae bacterium | reverse complement strand
GTAACTACTTTAGTGTCGTGTCAATCAACAAATGTCATTTCGACCCCTTCGCTTCGTGTCATCTCGCTCAGGGTAAACTCCGCGAAGGATCTTATAGCGCTCAGGGCAGGCTCCGGGAGAAATCTTTAGATCTCTTAGTCGTGAAAACTCCTTCGCAATGGCAGAGTATCGTTGACATGACATTAGGTACCTATCTCTTAACATTATAGTGTCGATGGCAAGGTAAGTCATCTTATTGCCGGCTGATTGTGCTCTGTAGCAGGTTTATTCGGTTAAACTGCCGATCAGCTGCGAGAGAAATGAGAGGATTAGCGAACTTGTCTCTTTGTCGATCGGACGGTTATAAATGTCGCAGCGGGGAGAATAGAGGCAAGCAGGACAACCTGCGCTGCACGGGCATTCTTTTGCTAATTCTGATGCGCGGTTAATCAATTGCGGAAGATGGAAAAAGAGCTTCTTTGTTATTCCTGTTCCTCCGTCTGCTTCATCGAAGATCATGATCGTTGGACAGCCGGTATCGTGATGGCGAAGAGTGGAGGTGCCGGTGATATCAGAGTTATCACAGAGGACTGCAAGCGGAGCCATTGCGATCAGTGCATGTTCAGCTCCGTGGATGCCGCCGAATAGCGTCTCATTTGTAATGCCAGGGATTTCAGAGTTTAGAGTAATCCACAACCCCGCAGTTTCGAAGATATGCGGTGGTAAATCGAGCTGCTCAGTCGCTATCGTACATCCAAATTTTAACTTACGGTACCCAGTGAATTTTTGGGTGACCCGCAGAGGCCCATAATAGAAAGATGCTGTTGGTGCTATCCTTGCTTGCTCGCTACGGATAATCTGCACAGTGGAGTTAGTGAGAATCTCTGTGTGGTAATCGACTGTTTCTTGTTTAGCTATTGCCGTACCTTCAGCTAAATTGAGAGTTTCAACGACATAAGTTTGACCGTGATTAAGTAGAACTGCGCCGGAAAAGACAGAGCGCCGCGCCCGTAGGCTATCCATCGTTTCCAGCAACTTGCCATTACAAGTAACAGCAATTGTTTCGCCAGATATATTATCGAGATTAACCATTTCATGTGCGCGTGTTGTCCCTCGATAGATCAATCCGCGCGGAGTACGGCTGAGGAGGCCCTTATCTACAAGGCTCTGAACCACAGGTCTTTGCTGAGGGTTAATTTCATTATCCAACAGAGGCAGTTCAGCCGCAGCACAGGCAAGGTGGCCATATTGAGCGTGGTCATTGTTCACATTAAGAACGAGATCTTCTTGTTGTCGGTCAAAAAAGTGATCTGGATGATGTAGTAAATATTGATCGAGCGGGTTTCCAAATGCCATGAATATAATGAGTGACGGGTTTGTTCCCCTACCGGCTCGTCCTGCTTGTTGCCATGTAGAGACAAGACTGCCAGGATATCCGACGAGAATAACAGCGTCGAGACCTCCGATATCAATCCCAAGCTCAAGAGCATTCGTCGCCACCACACCATGGATTAATCCCTGACGTAGTTCTTGCTCAATAGAGCGGCGTTCTTGAGGTAGATAGCCGGCGCGATAGGCAAGGATTCTCTTGTCAGATACGAGACGTGATGCTGTAAGAGCTACTTGCTCTGCCATTGCGCGTGAGGCAGTAAAGCAGATAGTCTGTAACCCTTCTTCTGTTAAAAAGGCAAGTAGTTGAGCTGCTTGCGAATAGATGGAACGGTCGCTATCTACGAGAGAATTCCAGAACAAAACAGTCTTTGTCCCGCGATTGAAATTGTTTTCAGTGATCGGAACGCATGTTCGGCCGGTGAGCGATATTCCATATTCTACGGGATTGGCAATAGAGGCAGAACTGAGAATAAGTTGGGGTGATCTTCCATAATGATTAAGTATTCGTAATAAACGGCGAATAAGCAACGCGACATTCGTTCCAAAAAGGCCGCGGTAGCGATGCGCTTCATCAATGACAATATATTGCAGATTGGCGAAGAAACGACTCCATTTATTGTGCCATGGAAGGTAATAATGCAATGCATATGGATTAGACAGAATAATACGTGACCGCTCTCGAATTTTACTGCGGTGCTGCGGTGGGGTGTCTCCGTCATAGGTGGCAGGAGCCAAGTTGATCTTCAGAGCTTGGTCTAAATCATGCAGTTTCTGTAATTGATCATTGGCCAGCGCTTTCATTGGGTATAGGGATAATGCGGTGGCTGTTGGATTAGCTGATAATCCCTCTATAATCGGCAAATTGAATGAGAGTGTCTTTCCAGAGGAGGTAGGAGTAGTGATGATAATATCTTTGCCTTCTCTGATTAGTTCTATTGCTTTTACTTGATGGCGATAAAGTGAAATAGAGTGGGTTGATAAATAGTTAGTCAGTGATGATGGTAAGGGAGGAGTTAGATCTCCTGATAATGATCCATTCGCAGGAATCTCTTTTACGTAAGTTACTTGGCCTTGATACCAATGTTGCGCAGTGAGTTTGTTCCGCAGATTGTTCATACTTCGCGTGCGGTGAATTTTCCGTAATTCGCTGCAGAGAGTTTTGGATCAATCAGTAGTTGAGAAAGCCAGGATAAGAGGATGACCAGACTGATAATATCTTGCCGATTATGGTCTAATATCGGAGTTAACAAGTGGCGGAGACCGCTGTCAAGATAGCGAGAATAACAAACAGGAACAAGATTTCCAGGCAGATCATCTTGTCGCTTAATACCCAGTTTAGAGCGTTCCACTGTGGATAATCGCAAATCAGGCAATTCATCCCTCCATAGGCGACGGGCATGGTTGAGCAGATCAAGTTGAATTAACTCATCTGGCAAAGACAAACCATAATATGCTGACCGTTCTCTGACCATATTCCAATCAAACGCCTTACCATTATAAGTTACAAGCAACGTGCCGGCTTCCAGTTCATGGTTGATCATTATCAGGAGAGGGAGTTCTTCTCCCAGGTTTCGTGCTAAATACTGTTTGATAACCAAACCATCTGTTGTCAATTGGGCAATGGAGCTGAGGAATATTGGCGCATGATAGAGACCTAAACTTTCTATGTCGAAAAAAATGATCTCTGTTTGATCGACCAATCCTGTGACAATAAGGTTGAGTGGATGAGAAGAAAGAAGCCAGCGGGAAAGGATTTTATGTGTCTGTTTTGCGTGAAGCTCTCTTCCCATTTCTTTGAGCAAAGATAGGGCAGCCTTGCCCCATCGTGGATGGTCGGTCAGCGCCTTGATCGAACTATATCCTTCGCGATGTAAGCGTTGTTGATGGCGCTCTCCTATTCCGAATATCAACCGCAACTCTCTCTGTAGAAGGTTATGCGCTTCTCTTCGCGAAATAAGTGAGGCAGAGAATGGTAATTGTTCTTCAATGAGAAGACAGTCACCGAATTTTGTCTTAATCTCTTGTTCTATATACACCACTGTAATTATCTGCCGCGCAAACTGATAGTTTAAAATCAGTAGGATTTGTATCGTTTATCGATTCAGCAAGAGGTGTAAATGCATGTTGCTGCGAAATTACGTTAAAGTAAACTCAAAAGTGTATCGCTCTAATTAAGGTTAGCTTCACAACTTTAGAGGATATGATGACTTATCTGCAACGAGGGGAGGGCCGTTACGAGTAGAGAGCCGAGTTTTGATCTTTGTGGCTTTTACTTCCTTGACTCTTGTCATCGGTGGGGTTTAATTCCGTTCCGCAAAACTTACCTCAAGTGAAGATAACAATCTTAATGCTCGCTGGTGTATGGTAAAAGAGCCATTCGTCGAGCACGACCTATTTCCCGTGACATAGCGCGTTGATGGCGAGCGCATAACGTGGTTGCTTTTTGGGAGAGCATTTTGCCGTGCCGGTCCATATATGGCTTAAGCAACTCCGGTTTTTTGTAAGAAAGAACAATCTTTTGTTCGCAAACATTACATTTTCTTTTTTGCTGAAATATTTTAGGCATCACTAAAAGGGCGGTATCTCCTTATTCTCTTGTTGCTTCTGATCTGATTTTGGTGGTTCGGACGCGATGTCGTTTGAGGGATCAAGAACTGTTTCAGCAGTTTCTTGACGTGTTCCACCAAGGAATTGTACGCTATTTGCTACAACTTCTATTACTTTTCTCCTTTCTCCTTCTGGTGTTTCAAAAGTATCAATGCGTAATCGCCCTTCAACCGCCACTGATCTGCCCTTGGAGAGATAATTGGCACAATTTTCTGCTTGGGGTCCCCAAGTAACGATCGGGACATAAGTTACTTCATCTTGACGAGTTCCCTGTGGGTCCTTATAAGATCGATTCACCGCAATTGTAAAGCGCGTACGCGCCATCCCACTAGGTATATATTTCAACTCTGGATCGGCAGTTAGATTACCGATCAATATAACCTTATTCAAGTTGGCACTCATGCTTCCCTCCTTAAAAGAAGAAGATCTTCTTCTCTTACAGTAAATTATTTTTTGAATTACTTTGTGTACAAATTATCTGGTAACGCAGTATATTTTCGTTTATGTTGAATTTATTTTCCAGTTTTACAACCTGGGTAGCGTCAACGTAAAAGGTAGTCAAGATATAATAGCCCTCGCTGTAATGGTCAATTGCGTAGGCTAAAGTACGTTTACCCCAATGATCTACCTGTATTATTTCTCCATTTGTCTCGGGTTCGGTTAATGTTGCATGGATTTTACCCACTATGCTTGTACGTTCTTCCTCGGATAAATCCGGTTTTAGGATGTAAACCAATTCGTATTTTCTCACAGATACACTCCTTTTTTATTGTACCGAGACAAACTTTATCCAAAGCACAGCTAATTGTCAAATTGATTATAATTACGTTGGGGACGTAATTTGCAAAGAGTTGGATAAAAGAGTTTGCCCATATGAACGCGGGAGTGCTGTTCCTCTCTTGACAAAGCATTAAATTATTGCTATAATCGTGACAATTTTCGACCAATATAAAGAGGTGGTAAAGTGAACAAAGGAGATTTCGTCAACAAACTTGCGGAGAAGACAGGGTTTACTAAGAAGGATGCCCGTAGTGCGCTGGATGCAACGATCGAGTTAATTACCGATGCGTTGGCTTCTAACACAGAAGTTCTTCTGACTGGATTTGGTAAGTTTGAATCACGGGCTCGTAACGAATCCGAGCGGATCAACCCGCAAACAGGGAAACGGATTATGGTTCCCAAAAAGGTTGTGCCAGCATTTAAGCCGGGGAAGAACCTGAAAGATGCTGTCAGCAACAATCTTTGGGTTGGCCCAAAACTTAAAATAATGAAAAAGTAAGAAGATAACTGTAACTAAGTACCATATTGCTCTCATTGAACGCGTTGGAATTGCTAATGTGCCTTTTGCACTATGTAATTGGCAAAGGCTGGTTAGTTGGCTAGACCAATAGGTTGGTTCGATAATACAGCAGAGGCAGTATAAGTAGTTATATACGGTGACAAGATAAAGTTCTTCGCGTAAAACAAGCATAGGCGTTGATAGTTACCTTTAGGTAAGAGAATCTTAAAAACTTCTCTGTCGATTGGTGGCGTAGACAAAGTTAATTGATGGCTGGTTTTACAAACGCTGATACAAGGGCGATCTGCTATCTTCGCGGTCGACCTTGTATTAGCTATTCATTCTTAAGTGCAAAGGGATTGATTCGCTGGCTCGTAATGATGTTCGATGCTATCTCTTACCTGTTACTCATTCATCTCTCCGAGCCGTGAATCTTTCCTAAACCGTCTTTCCTTGAATTTCGTTCTCCTGTTGTTATTTGGGAATAGAAAAGGATCAGCAAAACTTAGGTTATAAGCGCATATAATCATATAATATTATAGTGTTGTGTCAATCAACAAATGTCATTTCGACCCCTTCGCTTCTGTCATTCCGAGCGAAG
>CAZORT010000060.1:0-6134 GCA_964582575.1 uncultured Thermotogae bacterium | reverse complement strand
ACCTCTTGACCTCTTGACCTCTTGACCTCTTGACCTCTTGACCTCTTGACCTCTTGACCTCACATCTTATTCCCTTTTTTCTATTTAACAACAATACTCACCAGCTTATCAGGGATTGCAATCACTTTGACGATCTCTTTACCGGCTAAACGGTTGCAAACACTCTCTGTGGCAAGTACTGCTTCCTTGAGCGCCTCACTGTCACTACTAATTGTGGTAGGAACATTGATCCTTACTCGCACTTTACCGTTAATCTGGACTGGTATCTCCCGCATCGCCTCCTTGAGCGCCACAGCTGAAAAGGAAGGCCAGCGTTGATCTAAGACTGCATCAATGTTACCGATCCGCTGCCACATCTCCTCACAGATGAACGGAACAAACGGTGAGAGGATGAGAATCAGCCCTTCGACAACTTGCCGCAGCATTGCCGCGTCTATTTCTCCGCGGATATAACGATGAAGATCGTTTACCAACTCCATTATCGCAGCGATGGCGGTATTGAAGCCGAATCGACTGACGAGATCCTCGGTCACCTTTTTCACAGTCTGGTTGTACCGTCTCCACAGATATTCACTTGCTCCATCCAATTTCTTCGCATCAAAGGTACGCGGGGCAGATTCAATCTGCTCGCGTTGAGAGAGGAGAAGAGTCCACACACGGTTTAGGAAACGAAATGCACCTTTGACTCCTTCTTCTGACCACTCAATGTCCCGATCAGGCGGCCCCATAAATAGCGTATACAGCCGTTCTGTGTCGGCTCCATAAAGATTAATGATCTCTGCTGGCGAGACTACATTCTTCTTCGATTTAGACATCGCAAAGTTAGAAATATCAACTTCGGCTGCGCAATGGGGGCAACGCCCTTCTTTTACTTCATGCAGATAGAGCCAGCCGTGCTGCGGGCAATGGTAGGCATTATGGCAGACCATCCCTTGCGTGAACAGACGTTTAAATGGTTCAGCAAACCGAATATATCCCAGATCATACAGGACCTTAGTAATAAACCGCGAATACAAGAGATGGAGAATCGCATGCTCCACCCCCCCGACATACAGGTCGACCGGCAGCCATCGATTGACATCTTCAGAGATGAACGCTTCTTTGTCATTATCCGGCGAAATATAGCGCAGATAGTACCAGGCAGAATCAACAAAAGTATCCATTGTATCTGTATCACGCATCGCTGACTTACCACAGCAAGGACATATTGTTTCAGCATAATCAGGCAGATCGGCCAATCCCATTTTGCCGATAAACTCTACCTCGGGCAGAAGAACAGGAAGATCTTCTTCCGCCACCGGTACTGTTCCACACTGGTGACAATAGATAATCGGAATCGGCGCCCCCCAGTAACGCTGCCGGGAGATAAGCCAATCTCGCAGACGATAGTTTACGCAGCCTTCGCCGATATTTTCTTCTTCAAGCCAGGTAATTACAGTATCTTTGGCCCTTCCGCCAGAAGTTCCGGAAAAACGGCCGGAGTTGATCATCGTTCCGTAACCAGTATGACAAAGGAGATCGCGATAAAAATCTACTTCCCACAACAACTCCATTACAGTACGTTTGTCAAATAATGCTGGATTCATTGCGCAACAACGGGTAAGGATCTCTTTCTCCTCTGCTGCACTGCTTAACGTGATTCTCTGATCAGCGAAGAGAAATTCCCAATGTGAACCAACGATTTCAACCCAATGGCCAGGTTTGATATTAGGTTGCACAGCAGCAATATAGGGATCGATCTGCTCTTTGGTCAATATTACGCAAAGATCATCGCGCTGCTCAGTAACAGGAATTTTCATTTTGTTTAATACAGCGCTGACTTTTTCAGTGACTGCACCGCGCCGGATCAATGACTTGCTAATCTGATCTGGCAGCGTAATAACTGGAATAATCGGTAGACCAAACTTAAGCGCAAATTGGAAATCCCGCTCATCATGCGCCGGAACGGCCATGATCGCTCCGCTGCCATAGGTAGGCATCACATAATCGGCTATCCAGATGGGTATCTTCTCGTTGTTTGCCGGATTGATCGCATATGATCCGAGGAAAAGGCCGCTCTTCTCATCTTCACTTGCAGTACGCTCTATCTCACTGCGCCGACTCGCAGCAGCGATATACTCGTCTACGCTCTGTTGCTGATTAGCGGTAGTTAGTGCAGGAACGAGCGGGTGTTCTGGAGCGAGGACGATGAATGTCGCTCCCCATAATGTATCCGGTCGGGTAGTAAAGACGATGATCTTATCCCCTTGTTCAGAAAGGAAAGTGACTCTGGCTCCTTCACTACGTCCAATCCAGTTCTGTTGCATCTTCTTTACGGTATCCGGCCAATCGGTTAATTGCTCAAGGTCAGCAAGGAGACGCTCGGCATATGCAGTTATCCGCAAGAACCATTGATCAAGTGTGCGCAGTTTAACCGTAGTACCGCATCGATCACATACTCCGCCTACTACCTGCTCATTGGCAAGAACTGTTTCACAAGTAGAGCAATAATTAACTGCAGCCTTCTTTTTATAGGCGAGATCATGGTTGTAAAGTTGGAGAAAGAGCCATTGCGTCCAGCGATAATAATCAGGCAAACAGGTTGTTATCTCACGATCCCAATCATATTCGATTCCCCAATTACGAAACTGTTCCTTTGCCTGCTTAATATTAGCCAGTGTCCACTGTCGCGGATGAAGTTCACGCTCGATCGCCGCATTCTCTGCCGGCAGACCAAAAGCGTCCCACCCCATCGGGTTCAGTACGTTATACCCCTGCATGATCAAGAGACGGGTCACCACATCACCAATGATGTAGTTCCGGCCGTGACCAACGTGCAGCGAGCCGGATGGATAAGGGAACATATTCAGGTAATAGAACTTCTTCTTTGTATCAGTTATATCGGTGCGAAAGAACCCGCGCTTGTGCCAAAAATCACGCCATTTATCTTCCACCTGCTTTGGATTATACTCGTTGTTCATCCTTACCTTCCTTGAGAGAGGGCGAATTTTTTTGCCATATCTAACACATCATTCACATCATCGAGTGTCGACATTTCGCAGTACAACCGCAATATCGGTTCTGTCCCCGAAGCGCGCAGTAATAACCAGCCGTCAGCAAACCGTAATTTAAGACCATCGAGCGTCTCAACCTCTTTGATCAGGCGATTGGCAAAGGTCGTTGGTGGTTCCTTAAGTAGTTTAGCAATAATCGCTTGTCGTCTTTCAATATGGAGGTCACAGCGTCGATAGAAATGGGGTCCAAATTCAGCGAACATATTTTCTATCTCTTCGCCTATTGTCCCACGCGCCGTTGCTGCTATCTCTGCCAGCAATAACGAGCAGAGCACACCATCGCGATCAGGAATATGGCCCTTGACGCCGATTGAGCCACTCTCCTCGGCAGCGATCAAGACGTCACCACGTGTTAAGATTTGCTCGCAGGCATATTTGAATCCGATCGGAATATCAATGAGTGGCAAGCCATAGTGAGCGGACATTTTCGTTGCCATATCAGTCAGAGCAAATGATTTGACAACTGCGCCGCGCCACCCGCGTCTTTCTACCAGATAACGAAGAATCAGCGCAAAGGTACGCTGCATATCAATAAAATTACCGCGTTCATCCATTGCCGATATCCGATCGCCATCACCGTCGGTCGCTACTCCGATAATTCGGTTGGTCGCCTGATAACGTGAAGCAATCGCCTCTCGCAGCGCAACCAGATTCCGATCGAGCGGCTCAGGATTTATACCACCAAATAACGGATTGCGAGTAGCACGGATCGGCAGAGAAGGAACATCATATTCATCCAGCAGCGATTTCACATACCCTTGCGCTGATCCATACATTGAGTCGATGACGACTAATACTGGTGCCGATGTAAGGTGCGCCGGGTCAATGAGCGTCTTTATCTTTGCCAGTAACGGTCTCTTTAGATCGATCGTTGTAATATCTTCTGGTTGAGATTGAGGTGCTAACGCAACAGGGGAAAGGCCTCTTTCGATTATATCTGTCACTCCCTGTGGAGCAGAACCACCATATTCCGGTTTGAACTTCACCCCGTTGTAAATCGGTGGATTATGACTGGCAGTGATCATCACCCCAGCTGCCTGTTGCCGATTGATCACATCGTACGAGATTGCAGGAGTAGGAACAGGACTATCAGATAACGCAACTGGAATACCATTGTCATATAGTACGCAGGCAAAGTAATTAGCAAACTCCGGTGAGAGAAAACGGGTATCATACCCAATGATCACTCCCTTGGTTGCAGCGCGATATTCCGCTCCCCAGTCAGTATAAATAGAGAGTTTAACTCGCTGCGGGGAGACCAGAAAATCCGCTGTTGCCTGAGCAAGGCGCGCCACGTTAGCAAAAGTAAAATCATCGGCGATGATTCCTCGCCATCCATCGGTTCCAAATCGTATCTCTTCGCATTTATCTGTCATCTTTCTCCTCCTTTTCTTTGCCAGGGCAGTTACTATTGATTCGCTCGACATTAGCGGGCAAAATGATCTTATTCTCCCTGATTATCGCTTGCAGAAGATCATAGGGGAGAGATGTTTCAATCCAAAGAGAGTTGATGTCAATAAGACCGTTCTTCACTGGAATGCGGGGCAGCACTTTCTCCACTGCCTGCTGATAGTGCAACCATATCTCTTCAAATTTATGATCTAAATTCAACGGTATAGAATATCTCCTTCTCTTCTCCAGGCGCAAGTTCAATGATGAATCTGATTCTCTGCGCATCGATCTGTTCATAGACGAGTGAAGAAGAGATGATACTCCAGATTCCACGTAACCGCTCAATTACTTCGATCGTCACCGCGTTTTCTTGGTGGTTGCGAAGCGTAATAGTGAAACTATCGCGAATAAGAGTTTCGTTCACTTGTCGTCGCTGCGTGTGCACCCGTTCGCCGATAAGATCAAATGCTGTTCCGATATCTATTTCAATCTGTTCATTGCGTGGAGTATGGTCGATCCAATCCTCACCGAGTAAGAGCACCGTTCCATCAGCACGGCGCTGGAAGAGACGGAATATGCCGGCCGGCAGGGGGCTACCTAACCCCTTAGCAACGTCATTAATAAATCGAAAGCGAACTTGTACCCCTGGCTGGACTGCGCTGTCAAAGATATAGATTTTCTCTACCGGCACCTCATCTGCACTGGTATACGGCAACGCAATCGAGCGCCCATCAAGAAGATTGACCCGTCGGGGCAGCGAGAAAAGATGAAAGGCGACAGCCTTCTCTGGTGCAAATTGATGAGCAACTGCAAATGGAGTTAATTCGACCGCTGCTTGCCGCCAAAGATGCGGCGGTAAATCGATCAGCTTGATATCACCAGCAATGACCTTTACGCAAGTATCGATAAAATCCCGGCCGGAGTTATTCATTAAATTGACCCAGCCTTGCAGAGAAAGATAATCCTCTGTTCCATTCAAGATCGCAATGTACTCAGCACTCCACCTCATACCCCTTGTCAGATAGAAGAGCGATACAGTCTGCTGACCTGCTCTCTCTTGATTGACCGTAAGGTAAAGAGTCGGTTGTAAATAAATCGAGACACCGGCTGGAAGAGTGATTCGCGCTGGATGATTAATAATAGTGATCATTCCCGTTTCATCGATGAGAGTTACTTGGTTACCTGTAACGGCAAGGAGAGTACCGCGGTAGAGATCTCCCAAAGGAGATACCAGCTCTATCTCTCTACCGATAAAGTACGTTATAATCTGTGCCGGTTGAGAGGAGCGAAATTCCTGTTCAATGATTTCACCGGCAGACAACTGAATATAGAGTGATCCAGCGATCAGATTTACCGGAATATTACAAAGGGCAAAACGCGATATTCCAGCATCAAAGTGCATCACACGCGTCTCTTGTACAACAGCGATCCCCGCTGTGTAGATTACCAATCTTGGTCCTTGAGCGATGCTCTCGACTGTAAATCCGATCAGAACGCATATACTGATCAATATTGCTATGAAAAATCTGGTTAGCATATTTATCACCTCTGCACCTTTGATTGTGCTAATATAACGATGATACACTGCTGCGCCTTTGTTGTCGAGCTAAATTATCTCATTGAAAATGAATTTATCTACCTTAAGGATAGGCACGAAGAGAGTAAGATTAGAGATTTTGGACACAGATT
>CAZORT010000059.1:5067-6139 GCA_964582575.1 uncultured Thermotogae bacterium | reverse complement strand
GTCAGGAGGTGGTGCCAACCAGTGAACTCCTGCTCGGTACTGTCGGCAGCAATATGTTTGTCGATCATGTTCAACTTTGCAGAGAGATCGTCAAAATGGTATACAACGATCGCCTCTTTCGTCTTTGGCACGACCACCGCACCGTATTCCAGTTCACCATGATGCGACAGGATAATGTGTTCGATTAATTTCGGAATACGGTTATCTGACCAGTCAATCGTCATCGCTTTCTCGTGGATCATATTGCATCCTAATAGGAGGTGACCGACCAGTTGCCCGCTGAAGCTGTGGCTAGTTGCGACTGAATCGTTAAATTCCAATATCTTCCCGATATCATGAAGCAACGCGCCAGCTAAAGCAATATCAATATCAATACCAGAATGTACTTTAGCAAAGGAGAGCACTGCCCGTGCCACTTCTAACGAATGTTCAAGCAGACCGCCTAAATAGGCGTGGTGGTATTCGATCGCCGCAGGAAATTCCTTATATTGAACTTCGTATTTGCTGAGCACCGCGTGCATTAACTCTCTAACTTGGGGTGATTTGATCTCATCGTTAACCATGGTGAGAACTTCCTGCCACATCTCTTCCACATCGTAGCGGCTCGTTGGAACAAGGAACGAATGATCAAACCCAGGTATCTTTCCGTTCTCTCTTTGATACTGGTCTAAGTTTTGGATCGATGATACGACCAGCTGAAGCGTATCGTGATACATCTCTGTCCGACCTTCAAGGAAGACGAAATCCCCTTCGTTAAATTGGTTGCCGTAGCGGTTGGTCGTCTCTGCCCAGGCGCGGGCGGAAAGATATCCTGATTGATCGGCTAATTGGAGTTCAAGATAAGGATCACCACGCTTTGTTGAGCGCGTAGTCTTCTGTTTAACGAGAAAACATTGGGTGATAAATTGGCCAGCGCGAATATCTTCGATCAATACGTGGCGTAACGAATAGGGAATTTCTCCTTTCATCTGATCGCCAAATCGGCTTAATGAACTCAATTGCGACCTCCTTGCTGTAGAATATTACTCTTCTTCGATTAAGTTAGTTGAACTTATGAATCGTGTTCCGTTTT
>CAZORT010000059.1:3524-4967 GCA_964582575.1 uncultured Thermotogae bacterium | reverse complement strand
AACTGCGGCCAGCCTTTCTTCTCTTCGCCACCGATTTGAAGGACAGCATAGAGTACAACTACACCGACTAAGCCTAATAGCCATTGCCAAACTGCTGCTCCCATTAACATGCTCACAATGACGCTGGCAATGCTGGAGACTACATACCCCCAAAATGCCCACTTCTTCCATGCAAATAGCGCAATGGCGAAGATGAGGCTAAAGAGGCTGATAACAGCTGTCACAGCAAATATCCAGCTGGGAACATCCGGAAGAGCCTCTCTCATTGCTTGCGGATCGACAAGATACCCTATAGCCATTCCAAAAAGCGATATCGCATTTAATATTATCAGTAATACCAGCCAGGCAGTGAGGCAGCCATGACGTTCTTTTTCTTTGATCATTGTTTCTCTCTCCTTTTAGTTTTCTTCTAACTCTTGATCTAAAGTTTGGTCTGTCCAGAATCTTTATCTTAGTTCATGGTATATCCCGCCGTGTCGCAAATACCGTTATTCGTAGCGAAAAGCATCAACAGGACGTAACTTACTTGCTTTCCGTGCCGGCAATGTGCCAGCAAGCGCGCCGAGCAAGAACGAGAATAGAATAGCTCCTCCAATCAGCGGCGCGCTGATCCCCAACAACAGCTCAAATTCAAAAAAGTGGCGCAGCAGTAACGACGCTCCAACGCTTAGCGATAGACCGAAAATAACGCCGATTATCCCGCCGACAAGCCCTATCAGACTCGATTCAATGAGGAAGATCGACAAGATATGTCTGTTCTGCGCCCCCACCGCTTTCATCACTCCGATCTCTCTTGTTCGCTCCAGGACAGAGGTATACATAGTATTCATCAGCCCCACTCCACCAACGAGCAGGGCGATAGCCGCAAGCCCGGAAACGAAACCTTGCACAGCGCCGACCATCATCCCGATCCCTTGACTGATCTCCGCAAACGTTAGCAGTGCAATATCAGCCACACCTGCTTCGGCAAGCGCTGCCTTGATCCTCTCCGCCACTATCCCCACATCCTCTCTTACGCCTGATTTAGCGAGAAAAAGGGGTGCTCCAGTACCGGTAAAGACCTTCTCCATCATCGCAAAGGGGATAAAAATTGAGTCATCAGTACGAATTGGCTCCAGGCCAGCACCGGCCCCCATGGCCGCCTTCATTTCGGGGGGATATGTTTCCATAATACCGATGACTGCAAATGATTGACCTTCGATCTTGATCGCTGCGCCAACGCTTACTCCTAATCTCTCAGCTAAGGCGTAGCCGACGACGGTTTTGCGCTCATCTCCAGCGATTAGCATCCGCCCGGCAGCGATTGGAAACTCCCCGATAAACGCCCTGAACTCGGTGACCATCTCCGGGGCAATACCGATCACCGGGAAAAACCCGCGTATGGGTACACCATTTTCTGCCACGCTGTCGACAAGCCCTATTTCCGACCTGATAGGGGCTACG
>CAZORT010000059.1:0-3424 GCA_964582575.1 uncultured Thermotogae bacterium | reverse complement strand
CCGAGGGAGAGCAGCGCCACTACGGCCGTGATTCCGATAACGACGCCGATTACCGTCAGCCAACTGCGCAGCCTGCGCTGCAGTACAGTCTTTATTGCCAGAGCGAAGAAATCTTTAACCACGACGCTCCTCCTTGAATATTTTTCCGTCACGCAATGTGATAACTCTCTCTGCATAAGCAGCGACCTCGGGGTTGTGAGTGACGACGATCACTGTTTTTCCTTCCTCGTCGCTCAGGCGCCTGAGTAACTCCATTACCGTCGCTCCGCTCTCAGAATCCAGGTTTCCAGTCGGCTCGTCAGCAAGGATAATATCGGGGTCATTGGCCATCGCCCGTGCGATAGAGACTCGCTGCCGCTCTCCACCAGAGAGTTCATTAGGACGATGGTTCTTCCGGTCACCCATGCCGACCTTCTCCAGCAGCTCCTTGGCGCGCTGTGCGCGCTGGGAAGGCTTCACCTTCTGAAAGATCATCGGTAATGCCACATTCCCCTGTGCTGTGAGAGTAGCGACTAAATTGAATGTTTGGAAGACGAACCCGATCTTACGTCCTCGCACTATGGATAATTGCCGCTCTCGAAGTTGATCCGTCGGCATATTTTCAATTTCCACTCTTCCTTCCGAAGGCATATCAAGGCAGCCGATGATATGCATCAAAGTTGATTTTCCTGAACCAGATGGCCCCATGATAGCAATGATCTCTCCAGCGGTGATCGACAGATCGACGCCGCGCAGGGCATGGACCCAAGTCTTGCCCAATCGATAATCCTTAGTGATTCCACGTAGTTTTACTAATGACATTATCACTCCTAATCGGTCAGTGGTTGATGGGTGTACTCAATCAATTCAACTGCAAGTAGAGGAACCCATTCATCGTTGATCAACTCTTCTACACGTAACAGAGGGAAGAGTAAGACCGGAGCCTGGCGAGAAAAAGCAACGATTATCCGTTCATCAGGCCGGCGTGGATCAATAAAAATACCCTGAATCGTTTCTATACCTGCAATTTCAATGTACTTATTGACGATGAATCTGCCTCCTCCGATGAGGAGAAACTCTTCGCCTACTACAAGCAATTCACGGCGATCCATTAGAAAGCCAAGTGGTGTAAAATCGACTCCTCGTCCTCCAGCGTGGAGCATCATCATTCCACCTAAAACACCGAAAAACTCTAACTCTTCCGGTGTTCCGATCGCCTCTTGCGTTATAATGAGTTGAAACCGCCCGTCCTCTAAACCAATGATCAGTATCCGCTTATATTGCGGCTCTGCTATCCCTTCACTGACAATGCGATAGACCATCGTCGTTCTCCCTAATGGGAACTCACCTAACTCTGCTTCTCCCCAGCAGCTCATTGTGGTGGTAAGTAAAATAGTGGCGATAACTAACAGAATTTTTTGCGACTTCCTACTGCTAATCATTGAATCTCCTCCTTAGTAAGCAAAATATATATTATTTGCTAACTTATTATATATTAATCGTAGCGACGATTGCCATTAAATAAGTCGCTTGGCTTAGTCTTGCGGTTCATTACCCCACAAGCAATCGATTGATCCACAAACGATCGAATGAATGCAAGTTTATCATCCACAGATAAAATGGATGATTTCGCCATCTTGCACGATGTAATCGCGGCCGGCACGTCTTATTAAACCCTTTTCCCGCAACGTCTTCTCGCTCTTATATCGGCAGAGATCCTCTACCTCCATCACCTCTGCCTGGACAAACCGCTCGGCAAAATCGCTATGGACTTTACCGGCGGCGACAGGAGCCGGTGTATTCTGCGGTACGGTCCATGCACGGACTTCCGGCCCGTCAATAGTGAAGAAAGTGATCAATCCCAGCAGATCGTAACCAGTACGAATCAATTGGGATAAGCCGCTTGCAGAAAGGCCCCACTCTGTTAAGTAACTCTCTCTCTCCTGGGGCGTTACAGCTATCTCTGCTATTTCCGCTTCAATCCGACCGCAGATAGTGATCGTCTTTATTCCGCTGCTTAGCCCTAATTCTTCTACCTGACGTGAATATTCGTTTTTGCCGGTATCATCAATGTTAGCTATGTAAAGTACCGGCTTGGCAGTAAGGAGAGAAAGTTCACGGATCAGCGCTGCAGTAGCAGAATCAACCGCGCTCATATTGATCGGAGAACCCTGGGCGACAATTTCAAGGAGCCTTTGGCAGAGATCAAACCGAGTTTTAATATGACGGTCACCGGATTTTAGTTGCCTTGAAAGGGTGGAGCAAGTACGTTGCAAGGTCTCAAGGTCTTTGAGCAGAAGTTCGGTATTGACTATTGAAATATCTTCTTCTGGGTTCAATTCTCCGGCAACGTGAGCTACATTTTCATCGCGGAAACAACGTATAACATGGAGGATGGCATCAACCGTTCTGATTTCAGCGAGAAACTGATTCCCTAATCCTTCTCCCTTGCTTGCTCCGCTCACTAAGCCGGCGATATCAAGGAATTGCAATTGGGTGGGGATCTTCTGCTTATCCGGAAAGAGAGAGGCAAGGTGGTCGAGTCGCTCATCCGGCACATCTGCTATCCCGATATTGGTAGTAATGGTAGAAAAAGGATAACTCTCCACTTTGGCGCCAGCAGCCGAGAGTGCATTCAAAAGTGTTGATTTGCCAGCATTGGGAAGGCCGATCAACCCACATGTAAAGCCCATTTCCCTCCCTTAAAGCACAGCCCAACCTCCAGTGACAGAGGAGAGAGGACTGTTTCGCTGGATTTTTCTTAATCTTAACACAAACCTCACCATTTTGCTATCACCTTTCGGGTATTGGGAAAAGAAGAGAGGTTTCTTTTTTGTCATTCTCTTTACGGTTCCTATCTTACCATTTACCATTCACTATTCACAATGCGGCCGTTGGTCAATACACCTTGGACATCTATCTTATAATTAGGTTACCAATCTCAAGCAGTAAGTTCTCAAATACATTGTCTTTCACGAGAAATTCCTCTAAAATAGGAAAGATGGTGAAAAGATGAATAGAACAGAAGGCGCACGAATTCAACAAGAACTTATTATTCGAACTGAGGACAGGATCGGATTAGTGGGAGAAATTTCGCGGATATTGAGCGAGATGGGATTAAATTTGGTAGGAATTTCTTTCTACGTGATAGATGGCGAAGCAAGCATACATCTTATCACTGATGCTCAGACTTACGCTCGTGACGCGCTGCGGAGCGCCGGATTTTCAGTTGATGCTCAAGAGGTAATCCTCATCGAACTCTCTGATCATCCGGGATTTCTCTGCCGAGTAGTCGAATCCCTCGCGCGTAAGGATATTAACATTGAAAAATTGTATGCAACTACTACAGAAGGGAGTTTGAAGAGCTTAATTGTTCTCAATACCTCTCATAACAGCAAGGCTGTACAGATACTACGCAAATGATAATGCTACCGTTAGGAGATTA
>CAZORT010000058.1:0-6185 GCA_964582575.1 uncultured Thermotogae bacterium | reverse complement strand
ACACGACACGACCTGGAACTTCTTACCCGTATTTTATCTGTGCCGGGTATACATTAACGTATAATACTCGTTCAGCATTCGTGCGGCGGAGAACCGCTCGATAGACATTGCTATGCTGGCATGCATCATCGCGATCCACTCTTCACGTCGCTCGTAGTAGGTAGGCAGCACCTCATCGAGTAACACGGCATACAATGATTCTGCATCTGCCAAATCCTGCTTTGGCCCTGCGCAGTCAGTGCCAAATTGCCAGCCGTTCTTGCCGTGAACGCAACCTTCTGGCCACCATCCATCGAGAATGCTCAGGTTGAGGAGACCATTCATCGCTGCCTTCATCCCCGAGGTACCACTCGCTTCTAAAGGACGGCGCGGGTTATTTAACCAAAGATCACAGCCACGCGTCAACAAACGGCCGATCTCCATATCGTAATCCTCCAGAAAGACGACACTCTGCGGATATTGTTGGGATATCTTAACCAAGCGAGCAATTGTCTCTTTCCCTGTATTATCGAGCGGGTGTGCTTTTCCAGCGAAGACAATCTGTATTTTACCTTCGCGCAGCAATGGGTCAATGATCTCTGGTCGCTGGAAGATAAGATCGCTGCGCTTGTACGGTACAACTCGCCGCGCAAAGCCGATCAAAAGAGCGGTTAGAGATAGTTTTTGACCACTCCGTCTCTCAATGTCAATGATCAGTTCCGTCTTGGCCTCCATATGTGCTTTCCACAGGTCTCCACCCTCTGAATAGGCGTTGTGAACACGCTCGTCGACCCATGTTTTGCGATGGACGCCATTAGTGATTGCAATGATCGGCGGTTTATCGTCGACAGACTTCCACATCTGCTGCGCAGTGGCCGCATGCAACACGGAGACGCCATTGGCAATGCGCGAGAGGCGTAGACCAGCAACGGTCATGTTAAATGGATCACCGCCGAGTCGCTCCATCTGCGCGCGGGTAAGGCCGTTATACGCATTCATGTACTGGAGAAGATCGTGGCTGTGGGCTTCGTTCCCCTCTTTAACCGGTGTATGGGTCGTAAAGACGATCTCGTCCTTCGTAGCGGTGTAAGCAGCGTTAAAGTCCATCCCCGTCTGCATCTTTTCGCGAATAAGCTCAATTCCGGCAAAGACAGCATGTCCCTCGTTAAAGTGGTAGATATCTGTCTTTATTCCCAGCGCGCGCAATGCACGTATCCCACCGATCCCTAAGATCATCTCCTGCGCGATCCTCTCCTCCGCAAACCAACCATAAAGTTGCCCGGTGATCCACGGATCATCATTCTCCGGGAGGTTGGTATCGAGTAGATATAGTGGAGCGTTACCAAATTGATCAACAAGCCAGACCTTGGCGTAAACATCCCGTCCGCGGATCTTTACCATCACCATGACCCCGGTATCGCGTAGAAAACCATACTTATAGCAAGGGTAAGCGTCATACGGCTCTCCATCCGCACCAATGAGCTGTTTTGTATACCCTTGGCGCCAAAGGATGCCGATACCGACAAGCGATGCTCCTTGGTCATGGGCGGCTTTCAGATAATCACCCGCTAAAATACCTAATCCGCCAGCATAAATTTTAAGATCTGTGTGAAGACCATACTCCATGCAGAAATAGGCCACTGTCGGCCTTTTGGCGTTCATTTTTTCTTTTCGCAAAATATAATTACCATCTTTGGGCCATGTATTCCAATTATGTATATTCTCGTTACAAACTTAATCCGACCATCTGACGGATAGTCTGAATATTCTCTTTGGCTATCGCGCGCGCTCTCTCTGCACCGGCCGTAAGAATCTCCTCAATCTGTTCTTCAGCTGCTATTGCCACGCGTCGTGCTTGGATTGGAGCGAGAATCTCTGTCAGTGCCTGAAAAACTGCCTCTTTGAGATCAGAATAGCGCAATGTGCCAGCAGAGAATTCAGCTTGCAGTTGTTGATAGAGATCATTGCTTCCTGTTAGTTCAAGAATTTGGAATAGATTCGTTACTCCTTCTGACATTCCTTGCTCTGGGTTGGGCCTGGTATCAGTGACTGCAACGCGAATCTTCTTATGAATTGATTCCTTATTTTCCATCACACCGATGTAATGGTCCTCGCCACTGCTTTTACTCATCTTCCGTGACGGATCAGCCAGGGACATGATTCGCGCTCCTTTACTGACGAGCGGTTCGATCTCTGGGAAGAAATTGCCAAAGCGGGAGTTAAATCGTCGCGCAATTCGTCGTGAAAGTTCTAAGTGTTGCAATTGATCTTCACCTACTGGCACTCGTTGTGCGCGATAAAGGAGGATATCAGCTGTTTGTAGAATCGGATAGGTAAATAACCCGGCGTTGATAAATTCTTTTCCCTGTGACTTCTCTTTAAATTGTGTCATACGGGAGAGATCGCCAAATGCAGTAACAGTACTCAAAATCCAGCTCAATTCCGCATGTTCAGGGACTGCCGATTGAATAAAGAGGATTGAGCGTTCAGGGTCAATCCCGCAAGCGAGCAAATCAAGCGCTAAATCATGACACCTTCTCTGCAGTTTATCAGGCTCAAACGGAGCGGTCATCGCATGATAATCTACAATTGAGTAGATGCAATGATAGTCATGTTGCAATGTGACCCAATTGTGAACTGCGCCGAAATAGTTACCGATGTGGAGTGTTCCAGTTGGCTGGATACCAGAAAATATGCGTAGACGGTTATGAGAAGGTTGCGTTTGTCGCAAAATTACCACCTTAGATTTCAAAATATTAGTATCGCTTTATTTAAAATTCAACGTCCGTTCTTATTCCTTACCTTTTTTTCTACCTCGGTCATTGTTCTTCGAATCCCGGCTTTTGACCAATTAACACTTAATTCTACACTTACGGTATAATGGATACAAAAGTTTCACGGAAGGATGATAATCGATGAAGGCAGTAGCTAAACTTACATCAGCGCCAGGAGCAGAGTTAATCGACGTTAAGATTCCTACTCCCAAACCAAAGGAAGTATTAATTCGTGTTGTTGCGACATCAATTTGCGGTACCGATCTTCATATTTACGACTGGAATGAATGGGCGCAAGTGAGGATAAAACCACCGCAGATTATCGGCCATGAATGTGCTGGATATATTGAAGAAATAGGAAGCGAGGTTGATTCAGTCTCTGTCGGTGATTATGTATCTGTGGAGACACATATTTACTGCAGTCATTGTAAAACATGTCTTAATGACAAGCCTCATATCTGTGACAATCTTCTTATTGTAGGGGTTGATTGCGATGGATCGTTTGCTCAATATCTTACTGTTCCAGCGAACGTTATTTGGGTGAATGATCCTGCTCTTCCACCTGAAATTGCTGCTCTGCAAGAACCATTTGGAAATGCTGTTCACGCAGTGCAGGCGGCTGATGTAGCAGGCAAGCGGGTTGTCATATTCGGAGATGGGGCAATCGGTATTATGGCCGTAAGCGTTGCTAAAGCAGAAGGTGCGAAGACCGTAGTGCTCGTTGGGCTTTCAGATGTACGACTGAAGAAAGGGTTAGTCATGGGAGCTGACGAGGTAGTCAATGCGCAGCAAGAATCAGTAGAAGAGATGATCAAGCACACCGATGTTGTCCTTGAAATGTCGGGCAGCCCAATCGCCATCAAACAAGGCTTTAGCTTGCTGACGAACGGAGGTATATTTATTGCCTTCGGTCTACCTGACTCTCCGGTCCCAATTAATATATCAGAAGAGATAGTATTTAAAGAGGTAACAGTTAAAGGCGTTGTCGGACGCGAGATATTCTCCACCTGGGAGCGCGGGCAACAGTTATTACAACGGGTTAATCTTGCTCCACTTATCACTCATCAATTACCTCTCGCTGAATATGAACGCGGAATAAATATGCAGAAGAATTATGAAGCGGTGAAAGTAGTCCTCCTGCCGGATAAAGGCTAAAAATAATTCTGGTTAAGATGTCCAAGGTCAGTTGTCAATCAGCGGATATTATGCCCTTGCAGAGACTCACTGAATCGGCTAACCTAAGCTAAAAGTGAGTTTTGATGATCGTTGAGAAAGGCCAACAAGGAGCCAAAATGCCGGAAGGTTTAGTCGGAATAATTATGGGAAGTGACTCTGATCTCCCCCCGATGAAGGGGGCAGCACAGGTGTTAGAAGAGCTAAATGTTGGGTATGAAATAACTATTGTCTCGGCACATCGCACACCAGAGCGAATGATCCAATACGCGCATTCTGCTGCCTCCCGCGGGATAGAAGTGATCATTGCTGGCGCTGGTGGTGCAGCGCATCTGCCGGGATTAACTGCGGCCAATACAATTTTACCGGTAATCGGAGTGCCGCTGAGCACGCGCTCGTTATGCGGAATTGACTCTCTGTACTCAATATTACCGATGCCGGTGAGCCGGCCGGTGGCAACGATGGCGATCGGTGAAGATGGTGCACGCAATGCAGCATACCTTGCCGCGCAAATTCTCGGTTTAAAATACTCTTCTATTCAGAAGAGACTTGTAGAGCAACGCGCTGAACCATCTGACTGTGTCAAATAGAGCTCGCCATGAACAAAATCTTCCCTCCAGCGACTATCGGTATCATCGGTGGAGGGCAATTAGGCAAGATGCTTTCCCAAGCAGCGAAACAACTTGGCTATCGCGTGATTATCCTTGATCCAACGCCATTATGTCCGGCTTCTGGCCTCTGTGATGAGCATATTGTGGCAGAATTTGATGATCCAACTGCTATTGTTGCGTTAACAAAAAAAGCCGCTCTTCTCACTTATGAATTTGAAAATGTCGCTTCTACTCCGCTTTTTGAGGCAGCAAAGAAAATAGCAGTCTTACCCCATCCTTCTACGCTGCATATACTCTCCCATCGTGTACGTGAAAAAATAGCGCTCCAAAAGATAGGGGTGCGGGTGGCAAACTTTATCCCTCTTAGCACTGAGGACGAACTACCAGCGGCCGTTGCTGCAGTCGGTCTTCCGGCAGTGTTGAAAACAGCTCAAGGAGGTTATGATGGTAAAGGCCAGCAGGTGTTAAGATCAACTGATGATCTTGCGAAGCTCTCGTTTAGCGGTGAACATGTTATCGAGGCTTACGTCCCATTTATCAAAGAGATTTCGGTAATCTGTGCTCGTAATTCTGCAGGAGAAATTCGGAGTTTTCCGGTTGCAGAGAATATTCATCAGAATAATATTCTCTATCAATCTATTGTTCCGGCTCGTATCTCTGAATCGACCGCCCGGAAGGCAACGGAATATGCGGAACGAGTGGTAAGAGGATTAAGCGGAGTGGGTGTCTTTGGTGTCGAGATGTTCCTCTGTGCCGATGGAGAAATCCTGATCAATGAGGTTGCACCTCGCGTCCATAACTCCGGACATTACACCATTGAAGCATGTCATATATCACAGTTTGAACAGCATATTCGCGCTATCTGCGGTCTTCCGCTCGGAGATACTGGCCTGCGGCGGGTAGCGGTGATGATCAACATCATCGGCGATAAAGAGAATCAATCCGCACAAATAGAAGGGTTAACTGCTGCTCTGCGGATACCTGAGATCAATCTTCATTTATATGGAAAAAAGGAGTTGCGTTATGGTCGTAAAATGGGTCATATTACCGCATTGGCCGATTCACTTCCGCTCGCCATTGAGCGAGCAGAAAGAGCGCATCGCTGTTTGAGGTGGAAGGATGCTTGATAGACGAGTAGCGCTTTTGTGTGAAGAGGCACAAGACTTACCATTATTGGAACAGGGGGCAGAAATTTTGACCCAGTTCTCTATCCGTTACGATCTTCAGCATATATCAGCGCATCTAACACCGCAAAAACTGCATGAATATACGGGAAAGGCACAAAAAGATGGAATCGTAATATTTATAACTGCAGCGCGTGGCGCGGCTCACCTAGCAGGCGCTGTTGCTTCGCTTACCACTTTACCGGTAATCGGAGTGCCGCTGGAATCATCGTTGAATGGGATGGATTCTCTCTTGGCTACCGTGCAGATGCCGGCTGGAATTCCTGTTGCCACGATGGCAATCGGTCTTGCCGGGATAAAGAATGCCTGCTTGCTCGCGGTGCAAATTTTGGCATTAAATGACCCGGTGGTGCAGACGCAGCTGATCAACTATCGCCGACAGCTTGGCGATGAAGTGGTGGAAAAAGGCGAGCGCCTACGTAAATACGGATATCATGCGTATCTCGAAAAATAATACGCGCGCG
>CAZORT010000057.1:0-6673 GCA_964582575.1 uncultured Thermotogae bacterium | reverse complement strand
CCCCACACGGTGCAAAGCGAGCGATGAAGTGACGCAGTGGTCCTTCTCCCGCAATGATTCGATAGCCAGTAAGCTCCTCTTTACTCGCTGCTATTGCTTTGGCAGCTCGCACTACTTCTTCCAAATGATATTCAGTGTAGACGCGACGTGGTATTGCCAATCGTACTAACTCAAGTGCAGGGTAGATCTCTTTCCCTGACTGGTCTTGATAGGCAAACATCACGCTTCCCACTTCCACAGCGCGTATTCCGCCTTTTTTATATAATTCAATTGTGATCGCAAGAGCAGGAAATTGCGATTGTAAAAAATCAGGTAAAAAAGCCTTAGCATCAATATACACAGCATGACCACCGATCGGCTCCATGATCGGTATTTGATTCTCTTTAAGACGCTCACCTAAAAAACGCGTTTGGCCGACTCGATCGCGTAGATAATGAATATCGAGTGCTTCGTATAATCCGCAAGCAATCGCTGACAGATCCCGGCCGGCAAGGCCGCCGTAAGAGGGAAATCCTTCGATCAAGATCAGTTTTTCCCGTGCGCGCTCAAAGAGTGGTTTAGCGTTCATCGCTAAGAATCCACCGATATTAGCTAACCCATCTTTCTTTGCGCTCATCGTCGCACCATCAGCAAACGCAAATATCTCGCGTGCAATTTCGATCGGTTCTTTCTCGGCATATCCTGCTTCACGTTCGTGGATAAATAGAATGTTCTCAGCAAACCGGCAGGCATCGATGAAGAACGGAATCTTATGTTTACGCGCCACCTCACTTACGGCTCGTATATTGGCGAGTGAAACCGGCTGGCCACCTCCACTATTATTAGTGATCGTGAGCATGATCAATGGAATACGCGCAACGCCCACCTCATCAATTAGAGATGTCAGCTTGTCAATATCCATCATCCCTTTGAATGGATGATCAAGATAAGGATCGAATGCCTCATCGATGACTAAATCGACCGGGTTTCCGCCGTTGGCCAAAATATTGGCGCGTGTAGTATCAAAGTGCATATTGTTAGGAACTACATCTCCTGGTTTAACAAGTGATGAGAAGAGAATATTCTCTGCTGCTCGCCCCTGGTGTGTCGGTAATATGTAGTTAAAGCCGAATATGTCACGGACGGCAGTGTCAAATAGAGCAAAGCTCCGACTCCCTGCGTACGACTCATCACCCAAGACCAATGCCGCCCACTGTGCTTGACTCATTGCACCGGTGCCTGAATCAGTGAGCAGATCAATATAAATATCTTCTGCTTGCAGGTTAAATACGTTATATCCCGCAGCACGAATCCGTTCTTCCCGGTCTGCTTGGGATAAAATCTTTATCGGTTCAACAACTTTAATTTTGTATGGTTTAAAGCAAGATTTCTTCATCTACACTGTCCCCTTTTGATTGCGATTTCCAGCTACTCGCTTAACTGCTCAGGAGTCAGAAGTCAGGAGACAGAATCCAGAATAGAGGAAACTATTCATGGTGTTTAGGCTGTAGGCTAAAGGCTGTTAGTTTTTGCATGATCCTCTTCCTAAATGTCTACAACCTACAGCCTATCTGCCTGAATAGTAGCCTTTTGCCAACCTGCCTGTGCGTTGCACGCAGACAGGACAATCAAGTCTTGAAAATGCTTGGCTAGTTCTCTTTTCATTCTGACTCCTGACTCCTGACTTCTGACTCCTGAATAGTTACCTCTGGTCATTACAGCGGTCCGAACTTTTCATTCCCCAGATTGTACAAACGTTTCTTCTTTTTATCTGACAAATAGGAAGCGACAATCTCTCCCACAAAGATAGTATGATCTCCAGTATCAAGTTGGCTAACAACCTTGCACTCCATATTGACAATACATCTGTCGATTAACGGGGGGCTTACTATCTTGGCGGTTATCTCAACGAGCCCCAGCTCTTTGAATTTATTGACGTCCCTGCCAGAATGAGTGCCGCAATAACGCACCTCGTGTTCCATCTCTTCACTGGGAAAGGCAAGGACGAATTCCTTGCCCTCGGCAATCAGCTTGTGACTGTAACGAGTTTTACCAATAGAGATTGCCACCATCGGTGGAATAAATGAAGTGCACATACTCCAACCTAAAGAGATAATATTTGGGATACCGGCAGAATCTACTGAGCTTGCCAGGACAATACTTTCCGGATATTTGTGCTTCCAGCTTTCAGTTACTGAGACTTCACGCATTTTTATATCCTCCTTTTTAGTTGTTCATTTAGGCTCTGCGACGTTTGATGTGGGTAAGCAGCTCAGAGATATTGCCGCCTGCCTGTGTGTGCCTGCACGCAGACAGGCAAGCATGCGCAGGCAGGCACGTAAACAGATCGTTTACCCGCCACACTCCGTTCTCGACTGCACTTTTCCTCGAAATGCCACAATTTAGAGGGACGCATGCAATCCGTCGCTACGCAGAGACCAATGAACCTCTTTTTCAGCCGTTGACCTTCGGTCGATTCGACCGGAGGTCATTGACAAGATGGTTATTACACCTTAAGCCTCAATCAGAGTCAGTAATCTTTATCTCGTCTCATCATGCGGCAGGAACGCGGAGAGACCGGGTATCTGCTCAGCCCCACTTGGTATAGCAATCGTCGAGCCACTCAATGCATTACCGATCAGTTCGCATTTCCCGCCTAAGTGAGTGGCAAGGAACGCCTCAGTAACAGCGTAGAACGACAGCCTGTTCTCCGGGCGGGCGAATCCATGTCCTTCGTCTGAATAGAGAGCATATGTTACCGGTATATTTTTCTCTTGCATCGATTGTACTATCTGGTCTGATTCAGCCTGTTTAACACGTGGGTCATTAGCCCCCTGCCCAATCAGCAGTGGACGCTTGATCCGATCGACATAAGTTAATGGTGAACGTTCAGTAAGGAGTGTTCTCCCCTCATCGGTGCGGTGATCTCCGACACGGGTGGCAAACATATCGATTTGCGGTTGCCAGTACGGTGGGATCGATTCGAGGAGAGTTACCAAGTTGGACGGGCCGACAATGTCTACTCCGCAGGCGAACAGATCAGGGGTGAATGTCATTCCAACTAGCGTTGCATAGCCGCCGTAGCTTCCGCCCATAATCGCTACTTTCTCTGGATCAGCGATCCCTTTAGCGACTGCCCATTCAACTGCATCGACCAGATCATTATGCATCTTCGCTGCCCATTCGTAATTACCAGCATTAATAAATGCTTTACCAAACCCGGTAGAGCCGCGAAAGTTAACGCTCAACACAGCATAACCACGATTAGCGAGCATCTGATGAGTTGGATCGTAACCCCAGGTGTCACGACTCCATGGGCCGCCGTGTACGAGCAGTACCATTGGCAGGGGATGCTCTGGAATCGCTCTGTCATCATTTTCACCGCCGGGCAGAGTATAGTAGCTAACAAGATTCAATCCGTCGCGCGAGCGGATCGTTACAGGGTGCATCATCGCAAGTGGTAGCCCCTCAAGCGCTTGACGATTGGTGAACAGGAATTGCGCCTTCTTCTCAACATGTTGGTAGAGATAGTAGCGCATCGGGCCGTTATCTACCTCATAGGCGACGATCCAATGATGATCGTCAAGGGTGCGGCTGACCACTTCGACATCGCCGCCGGATATTTTACGCAGCAATGCCAGATCTTCGGATATGGAGTCATCAAGAATCTGCCACTGCGTACGTTCGCGCGTAAAGGAGACCGCCTGAATAGTCTTCTCGATCGGATGAACCATCACACCGCTGATGTCAGCTTGTGAATCTTCGGCAAGCAAAGTTGACTTACCCGTTTCAATATCCATCACGGTCAGCGCCGCTGTGTTACGCTGACGACTATCAATCATGTATAACAGCTTACCGGTCTTGTCGAATCCGACCGGAGATGTAGTGAGCAGATCCTCCATGGAAATACCGATAAATAACTCCCAACTATCCTGTTCAGTTGGTTTCAGTACCTCGCTTCCGCCATCTGGAGTCATACGCATAGCAAAGCGAATATTATAATCATCGTCAGTGACAAATCCGGCAAAACCATCGTTGCGCTGATGTAATTGTCGTTCTCCTGTTACAATATTAATCAGATAAAGATCGTGAAACTGAGGGTTACGATCATTTAACCCGACAATAATCTCCTGCGGTGACTTATAGCTGACTTGCTGAATTTGTGCCTGTACTCCCTCAATCGGAGTAAGGTCTTTGGTCTGTTTGGTGTTGATGTCGACACTGTATAGACGCCAATTTTCATCGCCGCCCTTATCCTGGATATAAAGAATGTGATCGTTAGTGTATGCCCACACGTAGGCACGAATGCCGCGGTCTTTGTCGTCGGTAACCGGTTGGGCTGCTGCTGGATCATCAGTTAATCCTACCCAGACATTCAACACACCGTTTACCGGCGCAAGATAGCTGATTCTACTTCCATCATGGCTGAGTCTTACTGCCGCTTTGTCTGGATTGCCGAACAGAACTTCACGCGGAATGAGCGAAGTAATCTTGTTATTGGTCATCTTCTCCTCCTTATAGCTGCGATAGTGGGTGTAACTGGCTCGTTAATAGCATTTAATTCGCCGGTATTGGCCGGGCAGGCACCGGATCAATATCATAAACAAACCTTTCGACAAGATCATTTTGCGCGCCAACACTATATATGTTCGTGCCTATCACTGCCCTGTTGACCACCCATAATTCACCTTCATGCCAATAAAGAGAGACCGGCAGCAAGAATCCATCCATTAATGCTCTTACCTGTAAGATAAACGCAAGCGGAATTGGCAGCTCATCTTTAGTATTCGTATCATCGTTATGCAACCAATTGGTCAGTTCTTCCTCCGATGTAAAATGCCGCGGATATTGCACCGTTCTTAATCGGTCAGATACCGCCATAAGGTCGGTTGTTAGGGCAACTATCTCGGCCTGAGCAAGCTCGCGCGCGTTGATCTCCTTGGCCAAAGCTGTCTTCGCAGCAGCGAGATTCTCTTTCTGGGTAACTATCTCGGCCTGAGCACGCTCTCGTCTATTGGTCTCGTTAGCTAAAGCAACGATATTCTCTGCCAGCGCCGTTTGTGCAATAGAAACTTCTCTTTCCAAAGCGGTTAGCTCAGACCGAACATCCGCTAATCGATTACGTTCCTGCACTGCCCGAAACCCAACCACAATAAGACCGATTGCGAGCAGCACAATAATTGGAATAAATATCTGTTTATTCATTTTTTCTCTCTGTTTATTCGCTTTCTCTCTCTGTTTATTCATTTTTCTCCTTATTTTACTGTTGTGGTTTAACTGAAAGATTTGACAACATATCCAAATACTGATATTTTCTTCCAATCATCCTAAAAAAATTGCGCATTTGACTGCCCTCTTTCTCTAACCAGTACTTAAAATAACTATACTGCAATAAAGAGCATAGAACAAATCAAATATGCACAGCCGAAAGAGAGGCAACTTCACCCGTTTATCAATCGTGAACTACCACCGGTTTTAGCCAGTGGCTGTCCTGCTTCTCAGACAGAACTTACTCCTGTATACACAGGGATAGAAATTCCATCTCCACCTGTCTGCGTGCGGACACGCACAGGCAGGCAGGTTTGACATCCCGCAGTCCCTGCGGTAGGGTAAGTGATTCATTTACCGGTTGAAACTGGTACTCTTCTCACTACGTTCTATTATTACGGTAGTAAAGGAGGAGCGGCATCAGGAAAGAATTTAAATTCAATTGAATCATTTTCTGCATTGATACCATATATATTCCTACCTACCACCGCAATGTTAATTATCCATAGTTTGTTTTCGTGCCAATAAAGAGCAACCGGCAGCAAGAATCCATCCATTAATGCTCTTCTCTGTAAAACAAGAGCAAGCTGCATCGGCGAGTCATCTTTTGTATTTGTATCATCTTCACGTAGCCAATTAGTCAGTTGGGCAACGGATGCAAAATGTTGCGCATATTGCATCTTTCTTAATCGATCAGATACCGCGGCCAAAGCTGTTTCTAATCTAACGATATCCCCTCTTAAACTGGAAATAGTATGTGACAGGGTAACCACCTCTGCCTGAGCAAGCTCTAAAGCTGTTTCTAATGTAACGATATCCCTTCTTAAACTGGAAATAGTATCTGACAGGGTTAAATTGAGATTTTGTAACGAGGCTACTTCTTGCTCAGCAAGCTTTCGCATACTGATCTCCTCGGCCAAAGCTGTTTCTAAAGTAGCGATATTCCCTTCTAAACTAGAAATAGTACGTGACAGGGTTAAGTTACGATTTTGTAACGAGGCTACTTCTTGCTCAGCAAGCTCTCGCGTACTGGTCTCCTCTGCCAGGACAATTCCTAAAGAGGCAAGATTTTCTCCCAGAACAACTATCTCTTCCTGAGCATCTGTCAATTGATTCTGCTCGCGGTGCAATAAGGACCCAAGTAGAATCACACCAACTGCCAAAGTCACACTCATTGGAATAACTATCCGTTTATTCATTTGCTCCTCCTTTTTCTGTTCCGCTTTATTTGAGAGATTTGACAACAAATCAGCGAGTGGAAATCTCCTTAAGATTATCCATTAAGATTATCCATAGTAAATAGCACCTTGTCAACATGCATTTCGGGAACAAATAGGTCGTTATTCCGTCTGTAAAGGTAAGACTCTATCAGACGGAGGAACGACCTGTCTACCTGCCTGCTGCAGAAAATATGAAAATATAGGGA
>CAZORT010000056.1:0-6886 GCA_964582575.1 uncultured Thermotogae bacterium | reverse complement strand
ATCACTGATCGTTTCCTTGAACCCTTACCGCTCATCTCATAAAATTAATAAATAATGATTGTATTAGGGATTGACACTTCCGAAGCATTAGGGGGTGTAGCATTGATCTCTCTCTCTGCAGATGGAGAGGAATTCTGTGATGAATTGCTCTTTGATGCTCCAATGAGTCATGGGAAGCGATTGGCCGCTCTGATTGAACAGCTATTAATTCGCCAAGACGTTAAGATAACGGATATTGATGCGGTCTGTTTAAATCGAGGCCCAGGGTCATTTACCGGTCTTAGGATTGGAATAGCCTTTGCCCAGGGATTATGCCAATCGCTACATATACCGCTCGTTGGAATCAATGGGATAGATAGTTATCGCGCGCGCGCAGATGCGGAAAACATCTGCGTATTGATCAAAGACAGAGATGAGATCGTCTATGCGGCTTGGTTCAGAGGAGGCAACCAACAAGGTGAAGTTGAGGCACTGAATATCGCTGAGGTAATAAATAGGGTCAAGGAGGGAGAAGAAATGACATTCATTGGTAGTGGAGCAGATCTCTTCCGCCACCGATTGGAGATGATCGCCGGAGCAATAGTTGCCGATGAGCGATTCAATCGTCCCTCGCCAGCGCAGATTATTCGTTTGGCCAAGAAGAGAGATTTTAAATCCAATGCACTCTCCATTATAGAACCGTTCTATGTAACTAAACCTTTAGCCGAGCTGCAATTATCAAGTAAAAAGATGTAACAGTAAGTAAGAAGATAATTTTGCTTATGATAAAAAGAGGAGATAAAAATGGAAAAATTTTGTGTTATATGTGGGAAAAAAGCTGATTTTGGCAATACTGTCAGCCACTCGCAGCAACATACCAAAAGACTGAGACTGCCCAATTTGCAGCGCGTGCGAGTTAATGTTGATGGAAAATCAAGTCGCATAGATGTATGCACTCGTTGTATACGATCCGGTCGCATCCAAAAGAGTGCACGGTAGATATTCACCTGATATGAAATAGAGAAGGAAGCTACCTGAGCTGAGAGGCTGTAATGGAGATAGGAGAGATTATCAACTGCGAGATCATCGCGCTAAAAGAGTATGGTGCGCTTGCGACTATTGCTGAAGGGATAATCGGACTTATCCATATATCAGAAATTTCTCATGAATATATCGGCCATATTAGCGACAGGTTGCAAATAGGAACTTGCGTAACGGCCAAAATAATCGGCAAAACTCCTGACGGAGAGTTCAGACTCTCGCTGAAACAAGTCGCAGAAAGAACTGAATCGCTTAAAAAGCTTGACCGCCAAATTGCTGTACCAAGCAGTCAACGAGAGGAAGCACCGAAGGGTTTATTAGAACAACCAGTAAAAGATTGGATACGAGACGTTGATATTGGCTTACGCTTATTGCGTAAAAACCGCGCAAAACGCCTCGCTGAGACTACCCAACCGCTGAAAATGTCAGATACCAATGATAAGCATCACCGATAGAGCAACAATCAATTATTATTTGCGAGGCAAATAGAGCTCAATTTTGTTTCTTGGAGGTGATCGTTACTTTACGGCTCGCAAAATCAAGATAGGCAATCCTAACTGAAAGATCACTTATCTTGTCCATCCCAGCGATCTGGTCGGCCCATTCGATCACCGTGACTCCGTTTGCCGGAGGAAGAAGTTCGTCGAGCCCTACTTCGCGCAACTCAGCGATTGAACTGATACGGTATGCATCGAGATGATGAAGAACAAGTTGTCCGCAATACTCTTTGGCTAATAGATAGCTAGGTGATGTGATTTCACAACTGATCAATAACCCTTTGCCGATTCCTTTTACCAATGTTGTTTTTCCAGTTCCTAATTCACCGATTAGGGAGACGACCATACCATCACGCAAGGATGATGCCAGCTCAATACCGAGCTGTTCTGTCTCTTCGCTATTATGTGTGATGATTACTTTATCCATAGTGACTGATTACTTTCGAATGGAGACATTGATCTTTTGTAGTCCTTTCTCTATTTGAGCTATGACTGCATCGACCTCTTTGGCAGTCAAAGTACGGTCTGTTGCCTGAAACGAGATTTCATAGGTTAAACTACGGTTAGACGCAGTCTGCTCTCCTTGATAGATATCATACAGGAAAAGGTTCGCTACTTCTGGATGGGTAATTATCACTTGGTGAATCATCGCTTCTTCCAACGACGGAGGAACGAGCAATGAGAGATCACGAGTGCAAGGAGGGAATTTGGAGGGCGGCACAAATACTTTATCTTTTTCCTCAACTACAAATTGCAATAATTCGTGTAAGTTTATTTCAAAGAGGATGATCCGTGGTGATTGCGGTAAGGACTGCGCTATTACTGGTAGGAGTTCTCCGAACCACCCAATTGGATTGCCCGCGATTTCAATTCTTCCTCTTTGAGCCGGATCGATGAACGAAGGAGACGGAGCAGCAGAGAAAGAGACCATCTGGTCTGTGACTGTTGTCAGGAACGAATGAACGATCCCTTTCATCTCCAGTAGATTGAACTTCTCCTTACCGCTTAACGGGATTACCTTACGCCCGAAAAGAGCGCCGGCAAGGATTTCTCGTTCACCTTGCGAGCGCGAGAAAGTTCTTCCCAGTTCAAAGATCATCCCCCCGAGGGTACGATGATTTAGATTGTGTGTAACTGTTCTCATTAACCCTGGAATCAGCGACCCGCGGAGTCTCTGCTGGCTGCTGGTCATTGGATTCTGTACGATTACAAGATCGTCGTTAACGAGCGATAGTTGCTCACTCCACTTTTCATCAACAAAACTATCGGTGATGATTTCAGTCAGTCCCAAACCGACAAGGATCGATCGTAGATGACGTTTAAATACCTCTACACGATCAGTCTTTCCCATTTCCAACATTCCCTGCGGTTGTATGGAAGGGATGTTATCATAGCCATATATCCGGGCGATCTCTTCACATAGATCGATCTCACGCATTAAGTCAGTGCGAAAAGAGGGAATCTCGGCCCGTAGATTGCCACCTGCTGCTGTTGTTTCGATCTCCAGCCGCTGCAATATCTCAATGATCTGTTGACGACTAATTGGGCAACCAAGTAGATCTTCTATCTTTGATGGCCGTAAGGTAATTGATCGATCTTTACGCGGAGCAGGATACTGATCGACTATTCCCGATAGTATACGACAACCAGTAATTTCTTGTAAGAGAGCGCAGGCTCGATCTGCTGTTTGCGTCGTCATTTGCGGATCAAGCCCTCGTTCAAAACGGTACGACGCCTCGGTAGATATTGAGAGAGCACGCGCGCTGCGGCGAATAGTAATCGGATCAAAGCAAGCAGCTTCAAGGAGGATGCGCGTTGTATCGTGGTGCAGTCTGCTTCTTTTTCCGCCTATTACACCAGCGATCGCTATCGGGCCAGTGGTATCAGTAATAAGCAGTGTAGTTGGATTAAGAATATGATCAGTTCCATCCAAAGTGCAAAATTGTTCCTCGGGATGAGCGCGGCGGATAATTATCTCTTTGGCAAGAGAATCATAATCAAATGGATGCAAGGGATGGCCCAGCTCAAGCATCACATAGTTAGTTACATCAACAGCGTTAAAGAGTGGTCGCATCCCCGCTTTGATCAGACGGTGCTCCATCCATAACGGAGAAGGACCGATTGTAATTCCGTCGATAATCCGGGCACTGTACCGTAGAGTATCCTGCGGGTCTTGAATCGTGACCGTTATTAGCTCATCTGCCCGTTGGGACTCCTCGCAAAGCGTGATTACTGGGTAGTGAAGCTTGGCCTGCATAATTGCTGCCACTTCGCGTGCGATCCCGAAAATCCCTAAACAATCAGGGCGGTTGGAAAAGACCTTAATATTAAAGATAAAATCATCGAATTCCAGTAACGAGGCGATATCCGTACCTACATCAATATTAAGCTGTGGATCAAAGTTCCATATCCCCTCAGATTTGGCCTCTAATCCCAGCTCCTCTTTGGAGCAGATCATTCCCATTGATTTAATACCGCGGATCTTTTTCTTTTCAATGACCAATCCAGTCGGTAGTTGACCAGCAGCGCGAATTACCGGAACCTTACCTCCAACGATAAGATTCGATGCTCCGCATACAATCTCGATCTCCTCATCGCCAAGGTCAAGCTGGCAGATAGAAAGATGATCAGCACGAGGATGCGACTGTTGACCAATAACTTTACCGACAACTGCTCCACTTAGTTCTTTGATCCGCGTAATCCCTTCAACCTCTAAGCCGGCAGCAGTTAGCCGCATAGCCAATTCTGTTACTTCCTTCTCAGCAAAAGATAGGGGAACATATTCAGCGAGCCAGCGTAACGGAACTTTCATTCTTTACTCCTCTTCCAATTTCATTCGTGATAATCAAAATTAATTCCCTTACAGAGCAGCAAAGATTGCCAAGGGATACTATATAGAACGTAATCAATAGTTACATGTATTTTCTGTAGGGGTTCTGTATTGAACCCGCGTGCTTGATCAATCAAGTCGCTACATAATAATGTGCAAATATTTATTGCGCTACATATAAAGACCATCTTGCCTAGTGTTATATCAATCAAAAAATGTCATTGCGACCGCAGGGACCTGCCCCGTAAAGTCCTACTTTGCTGGGGAAAAATCTTTAGATTGCTCAGTCATGAAGACTCCTTTCAAATGACAGAGTATCGTTGATATGAGCCTAGTTCACCTACCTGCTTAAGAGACGAGAAATTATTATACTACACACAGCAACAGCAGGACAAGATGTGAGTGATATTAATTCTCCCAATCATTACTGACCGTTACTTTCTTTTCTCATTGGATCCGACTCCCGTGTTTGCCGGGCCATTTTTTCTCCGCTTATGCTCATCTTGCGTGAGACAAGACTGGGGAGTTGACATTAATAAAAGGGTGCGAAAACTGTTGGCGGTGGTGTTGACAGTCCTCATGGCCGTGGGGTTCGTCCCTGGTGCGGGGTCGGTGTATAATGTGATTGTTATGGCCGGTGAATCGCAGGAGGCGCTACCGCTGCTCCCGGTGGGAGAGGAGTTGGGAGACGAGAAGCTGGCTGAGGTTGAGGGTGAACTCATTCCGCTCAAGGTGTGGTTGGCTTGCCTAATCATAGGAGCCATAGGGGGTGCAGGTGCGGGTATACATGCAGGCGATCGAGTCCCACCGACATACGGGAGAGGTTGACTGGACAAGCGTGGCGGTAGCCGCTTGTATAGGGTTTGTGGTTGGATCCTTTGGGACGTTAGCAGGCTGGATTATAATGAAATAGATTTTTTAAACAGGGGATGGTGGTTCTGCGTGAAATAATAGCAGTGTCTGAAGTTCGCTTTGCAAACGTTGTGGGCGAAGCGCCTTGCCACCAAGCACCCCAAGGAGGGACGAAGTGAGGAGGAAAGTTCTGGTATTTTTATTCTTATTCCTTCTTATGCCTTTTGCGGTGTTTACTGGTCAGGTGGTAACCGCAATCTACAGAGGTATAGGTTTCTTGCCAGCTGTCACGGAGGTGGGTGCCCGCTGGTTGAGCTTAAACTACTGGGATCTTCCAAACGTGCTTTATCTAGCCACGTTTAGCTTATTCTATGCGATAGTAGTTACTGTAGTAGTCCGCCGACTTATCTTGACTACGAGAAGGAACAAGAAAGAAGGATAGTTCCTTGTGCTCAAACAAGCCTCTTGTGCTGATTGCTAGCGATGTCTTGTATCCGTTTGGGCAAGTGGCCATTGCAGTCATTTTCTTGATCGGTATGGCTGGTGTGGCTACTACTGTAGCGGGTGTATCGCGAGACAATGAGGGCGTTGGATGCTGATGCGAGATTCTCCGCTACGCCGGTAGGAAGCTCAACAGTAGGTGGAACAGCGGGAGGTGTATCATCAGCAATCGATCAAATAGCCGCTGGTAGGGGATTCAGTGGGAGAAGTTTTGCTCGCTCTGTCGTGATTGGGGCGGCTTTTGGAATCTGGTTGTGCTAGTGGAAGAAGATTAACAACTCCCCGTAAGGAGAGGTTTTCTTCTTGTGGGGATAAAGGCGGTTTTTTGTGGGGAAGATTACGATGAGTCTGTAGACAAAGCCGGTGGCGCGGATTCTTATGACCTACTATGTTTGGCTAACATTTCTGCCTATGTATCATTTTGCCGTACTCCCATTGGAGCTTGTGCCCCTTTGGGCTCATTTAGTCGCAGTGCTTGCCGGATTGATTTTCGGCGGGTTGATCCTCATTGTTGCCCTGCGTTTCCTGGAACTTCGGTCTGGTGTAATCCAAAGAGACGAGAAATTATTATACTACACACAGCAACAGCAGGACAAGATGTGAGTGATATTAATTCTCCCAATCATTACTGACCGTTACTGCTTGACACCTCAAATACGAAGAGTTAAACTATTGATGATCAGCGCCGAGGTGGCGGAATTGGCAGACGCGCAGGATTCAGGATCCTGTGGGGGTAACCTTGTGTGGGTTCAAGTCCCACCCTCGGCATATCACTTTTCCACTTGATTTTAATTGTTCTTTGCTGTTTTATTTTGAGATGAATCGAGTTACCGATGCAGTGTAGTTGGCTCCCGTAGTTCCATCTTCCTGTAACAGAGAGGGATACATTTTAACTGGAATGTGAGATACCGACCGATGTTCGTATGATCGTCCCAGGAGAGAGGACCGCGGTGAGAATGAAGAATGGACGACAAAGGATCAAGGTCGGAATAACTAGTGTCGTGACAATCAAGAGATGTCATTTCGACCGCAGGCCCGTGTAATCTTATTACACAGGGCAGGGACCTGCTCCGTAAAGCCCTACTTTGCTGGGGGAAATCTTTAGATTTCTCAGTCGTCAAGACTTCTTCGAAATGACAGAGTATCGTTGACATGACATTAGGCAAGGTACCGGTAAGGATTGGAT
>CAZORT010000055.1:0-6905 GCA_964582575.1 uncultured Thermotogae bacterium | reverse complement strand
ACGACTTTCGTTACATAAACATCAATACTGCTTACTGGCGCTCCTGTCAGCCGTTCAAGATCAGCTTTTACATTTTTCTGAACGCCCTGGGCAACTTGATGTACTGGATGGCCATATTCAGTCATTATTGTGATACGGATTCTTACCTCATTATCATCTATCTCCATCCTGATAGTCGGACTGGGATCCTCCCCGCTGAAGAGGCCCATAATACCTCTTGTACCGCGCTTATGCGTAATGACAACTCCATCTACTTGTTCTGTTGCTGTTTTTGCAATCGCTGTAAGAACATCGTCAGACATAGTAATCTGACCATCTACATCATTGATTTGGATCTTCTTATCTCCCATCACGCCTCCTTTATATTCGCTCCACGTATCTTCCTGTTCGTGTATCGACCTTGATTCGATCTCCCTGTTGCACGAACAACGGGACCTGAACGATAGCGCCACCCTCCAACTTTACTGTCTTACCCACACTGGATACGGTATTCCCTTTGATCGCTGGTTCGGCATATTCAACCTGCAGTTCGACAAAGTTAGGTAACTCTACTTTGACTAAAACACCTTGATAAAAATAGCCGACAACCTCTATCCCTTCAGCCATATACTCTATTTTCTTTCCAAGTAAGTCTGCTCCTACAAAATACTGTTCAAAGTTTTCAGTATTCATAAATATATACTGTTCACCATCTTTATACAAGTATTGCAGCGGACAACCCTCAAGAAAAGCATGTTCCGTATTCTCAGCTCCACGAAAAGTCTCGGTGAGCGTGCGCCCTGTTAATACATGTCGTAACTTAGTCTTGGCGATCGCTTCGCCGCGTCCCCGTTTGGAGTGTGTGTATTCAATTATCTCGTACAATTCACCATTATATAAAATTGTTATTCCACTACGCAGATCACTTATAGAAAGCCCCATTTCTAATTACCATCCTATTATCGTGTCAATCACGAACTCTCATTTCGATCGCACTGAGAAATCTTTAGATTTCTCAGTGGTGTATTATTGACATTACACTATTATTGTCTTATTATACAACATAAGAACGCTAGGTTCGAACTTGATCGCATTGACTGCTGGCTGTTATAATACGAAGAATAAGTTAGACTTTACATTACACGGCGGCGTGGCCAAGTGGTAAGGCAAGGGACTGCAAATCCCTCATTCAGCGGTTCGAATCCGCTCGCCGCCTCGTAGCCGGGTGGTTAGCTCAGTTGGCAGAGCGCATGCTTGACGTGCATGAGGCCATAGGTTCAAGTCCTATACCACCCAATAGGACTGGCTGATAATATTTTTGTCCCATTGAGCGCTACTGTACCTACCGTAAACTAACATCAGGGTAAGCAGTCAGCGAGAAATGGGAAAAGAAAGGTAACACCAGCACCGTGTTTCTTTATCGCTAAATCAAGGAATATAGTATGCATCCAATCTTTATCGAGATCGGCCCGGTTGTAATCCGTTACTACGGACTATTACATGGACTCGCAGTAGTAGCTGCGTTTTGGTTGATCAGCCGCGAGGTCAAGCGGACGTCACTTTTGCTTTCACGTGAAAGTATCCTTGACCTATTCCTCGTCGTCATCCCAGCATCCTACATTGGCGCGCGGATATATTTCGTTGCTTTTCATTGGAATTTCTTCCGCCACCACCCACTTGAGATATTTGCTATTTGGCATGGTGGGTTGGCTATCCACGGAGGGATAATCGGAGGGATAATTGCGCTCGCTCTCTTCTGCCGCTGGAAGGGTATACGTTTCTGGGCGATGGCCGATATAATTGCTCCCAGTCTGATCCTTGGGCAAGCTCTGGGGCGATTGGGTAATTTCCTCAACGGTGATGCTCATGGTTTACCGACTGCGCTACCATGGGGTATTGTCTTTCCTCCTGGTTCTCCGGCCGGAATGCAGTTTCCCGGTATCCCAATTCATCCTTCAATGCTCTATCAGATGATCCTTAACTTACTGGTATTTTGGTTATTATGGCGTATTCGTGCAAAAGGGTACAAAGAGGGGTTTATCGTTGCTCTCTATTTTGTCCTCTCAGCGACAGCGAGATTTTTCGTTAGTTTTACCCGTGCCGACAGTCTGTGGGTAGGACCGCTTCGAGCTGCGCATATAGCGAGCGCTGTGCTCATCATCATTTTCGCCGGACTGATCATTGTTCGTCGACTTTATCAACGCAATCAGACCGCAAACTTCTCTCCCAGATAGAATTTACGTGCTATTTCGCTATCAACTATTTCCTCCGGAGTGCCGGTAAGGACGAGTTTGCCTTCATTGATCAAATAGACATAGTCAACGATCGCCAGAGTATCACGCACATTATGATCTGTGATGATAACCCCAAGTCCTTTGTTGCGAAGCGCTGTAATTTCCTGCTGGAGATCACCGACTGCCAAAGGATCGATTCCGGAGAACGGTTCATCAAGTAGGATGTAAGATGGAGAAGTTACTAATGTGCGAGCAATCTCTACCCGGCGTCGTTCACCAGAAGAGATGGTTCCAGCACGTTGATGACGCAGGTTTTCCAGGTTGAATTCGCACAGCAATTCCTCACATATCTCTCTGCCAGCGTTGCGCTTTACATTCCGCTCAAGGATTGCGTCTAAGTTATCAATAACACTCATCTTGGTGAAGACCGTCGGCTCTTGCGGTAGGTATCCGATGCCCAGACGAGCACGAGAATAAAATGGCAGGAGCGTTATCTCTTTACCGTTAAGATAGACCTTTCCTTTTTCAGGTGCGACAAACCCAACTATCATGTGAAAAGCAGTTGTCTTTCCTGCACCGTTCGGACCGAGAAGACCGATAATCTTTCCTTTCTCCACTTGCAGGGAGAGAGAATCGACTACTCGTCGCCCATTGTATACTTTGGTCAGCTCGACGGCTGTTAACATCAGCGTTCACCGCGGAAAAAATCATGTTGCAAGATGACTCGCACTTGACCTTCCACAGTAAACGCACCGCCATCGAGCATATAGCGGAGTGAATCTGCCGTGATACTCCCTGAGGCAAAGGAGAGAACGACTCCATCTTCTGCTGTTATCTCGCGTGTTCCGGTACGGAATAAGAGTTGTGGTGCTACGATCTTATGGTCATCACGAATAGCACTGACGTGTTCCATGACTATCAACCCCCCCTCTCTCTCCGTGATTATGTCGCCGACAATTGAAAACCCGTCGAGTAAGAGAGTAAACCCGCCATCAGCATGAAATTGATCGTAATTTAGATTGTAAGTGAAACTTGTAGTAATAAGTTCAAATTCATCGCTAATAATCTTTATCTGCGCAGCGAAAAAGAGATTATCATCAGTGCGCCATTCGATCGATTCAGCAAATAAGCGATATCCGTCGTCCCGTTCCATTGCAACTCCACCATGGAGTTGCGCCAGATTACCATCTTGGAGCAGATTAAGCAGCGGTGCAGTTGCGATCAATCGTGTACGATCTTCTTCGTAAAAAATAAATTTAGTTGTAAATAACTCCCAATCTGCACCCTTAAGATTCCCGCGCTCAGCAACAACAGTCCAGTGTGGCATCCCATAATCAGTGAACCCACGCAGGGTAAACCCAACAGCGGCTGCCTGTACTCGCTCTTCGACCTCTACTGTTGGAGTAAAGATGATCAGAGCGAGTGCAGCTCCAATTCCGATAACTGTTAGCAACAGGAAGATTGTTTTGCTAAACATGCGTTGAGAAACCCCACAAAGAGAGGATGAGGAGCGAGTAAACGGGAACGGAACTCGGGATGAAATTGTACAGCAACAAACCACGGATGCTCAGCGAGTTCAATGATCTCTACTAATCGTTCGTCCGGTGAGGTCGCGGCGACTCTCATCCCGGCGCGTGTTAGTTGTTCACGAAAAGCGGAGTTAAATTCGAACCGATGACGATGTCTCTCCTGGATACGATGAGAACGGTAAGAAGCGAAACTCTTCGAGTTATTGCACAACACAGCTTCGTATTCACCCAACCGCATTGTGCCACCTTTTTGCGAAATCTTCGTCTGTTCTTCCATCAAATCAATCACTGGATAGGGCGTTGCCGGATCAAACTCGGTGCTATTCGCTCCAGTTAACCCAGCGACATTACGTGCAAACTCAATCACCGCACATTGTAATCCCAAGCAGATGCCGAAAAAAGGTATTTTATTCTCACGCAAATAGGTGATCGCCTTTACTTTCCCTTCGATTCCACGCTCACCAAACCCGCCTGGCACTAGTACACCGTCAAGATCTCGCAGGAGAGAATCTGTTCCGTCGCGCTGCAGTTGTTCAGCTGACAGCCAAGTAATATCTACTCCTACATTCAATTCAGCTCCGGCGTGGACAAATGCATCAGCAATGCTAATGTATGAATCACTAAACTCAATGTATTTACCGACAAGACCAATTTTTACCCGTTGAGCCGGGGTAATTATCCGTTCAGTCAGTTCCTCCCATCGTTCTAATTGCACACTCTTAGTTGGAAGGGACAATTTTTCTAAAACGCGGCGATCTAATTTTTCCTTCATCAATGCCAGCGGCGCCATATAAGGCGTTGGCAAATCACGATCTTCGATGACGTGCGTTGCTGGAATAGAGCAGAAGAGAGCGATCTTCTCTTTTGCCGCAGTCGGAATTGGCCGATTACACCGCGCAACGATAATATCTGGCTGAATTCCGATTGTCCGCAGTTCTTTCACACTATGCTGGGTTGGTTTTGTTTTCAATTCACCCGAAGAAGAGAGTAGTGGCAGAAGGGTAACATGAATGAAGACGATATCCTCTCGCGGAATCTCCTCTTTAAGCTGACGTAATGCTTCCAAAAACGGAAGCCCCTCAATATCACCAACTGTTCCTCCTACTTCAATGATTGAAATCTCTGCCCCGTCCTTTTCCACTGGTCGACGGATCAAATATTTTATCTCACTAGTGATATGGGGAATTATTTGCACAGTTTGACCGAGAAATTCTCCGTTGCGCTCTTTTTGAATGACATTCCAATAAACCTGACCAGTCGTGATATAATTGTTCGCGCAGAGATCTGCATTTAAAAACCGTTCGTAATGACCAATATCAAGATCGGTCTCCTTTCCATCGATAGTGACGAATACTTCACCATGTTCATGAGGGTTCATCGTTCCAGCATCAACGTTGAGATAAGGATCAATCTTTTGCATCGTAACAGAGTAGCCGTGTGCTTTAAGGAGAAGGCCAACTGAAGCTGCCACTACTCCTTTACCTAAACCAGAAAGGACTCCGCCGGTAACACATACAAATTTTCTCATCTTCTCCTCTTGAGCAGTAATTACTGGGGTTGCAATGTTAGAATATCATCCTAACCGCGCAGCATAATGATGTCGATTGAAAATTCCTTTATCGCGATCTGTAGCTAATTACGCCCGAGAGGATTTGAACCTCTGACCTTCGCATCCGGAGTGCGACGCTCTAATCCACTGAGCTACGGGCGCAAAGTGATTTTTGGCGGAAGGGGTGGGATTCGAACCCACGGGCGAGCGTAACCCGCCGACGGTTTAGCAAACCGTTGTCTTGGACCACTTGACTACCCTTCCAGCAACGATGATTCTATCTTCATCGTTATTCTAAGTCAAGGGATAAGTACTTAAGATTGGCCACCACGGCACAAAGAGTTATTAGATATCCAGCATAAAAAACGACATTGAATCTTTGACTTATCAATCTTTGTTCTATCTCCTCTGTAGTTTGATTGTTTCTAATCTTAGTCTCTTCATCTTTTTCGTCTCTTTGTAGCTATAGTTGTTCGTTAAATTTCCTCAACCCTCGCTCCTTTATCTCATCTTACTCTCAGCTGAGCTCAACGAGAAATCTTAATCAACGACAAATATTTTCCCTGGTGGAACGAGAGTTACTTTAAACCCCAGTCCTGCATAATGACCACTTGCAGCAATTAGTTTCCTCATCTTATCTTTATACCGACCGGAAATATGAATTGCGATCAACTCTTTTTTTACGTGCGCTGCACGCGCTACTTCAATCGCCTCGTCAAGAGTAGCATGCTTATACTCTTGACGATCCTGCTCATCGAGAAAAGTAGCATCGTGACAGAGAACTTCTGTTCCTTCAATATGGCTGACCTTGATCGGAACTGAATCACCTCCATAAGTAAAGAGGCGCTGGGAATACGTTGCAGTGACTGATTCACGTCCCTGTTGGCGCACAAGCTGAGTTATTTCTCTCTGTGTCAATCCAGCTAAATCAGGGTGGAGGCGAGTCCGATTCTCAACAATGGTGTATCCAAGCGAAGGCTCATTGTTGACATGAACCGTAGGGAAAGTCTCAATATACCGCGGTATCTGTCCGTCGAGCAGAGGAATACGCGTCCCTGGCGTGAGAGGTATCCATTCCAGGTGATAGTTTAAATAACGGTTAGTACGATCAAAATAAGTGATCAACTCCGAAATAAAGAAGCTCCCTTTAGGGTAGTAAATCAGCAACTCCTTTTCTGTATCACCCATTCCGCTGTTGCGAATATTGATCAATCCCATTAAGCCAGAAATATGGTCAGCGTGACCATGGGAGAGAAATATTCTCTTGATCGCGAATGATTTGTTGCCAAGAATCGAACTTGCTCCTTCCCCAGCGTCAAAGAGGATCCTGTCAGGACTATAATAAATCCATGTTGAATAGAGCGCTTTTGAATAAATTAATAATTTCATCGTCTTATCTTGTTTTATAGATATTTTCCACAGAGGGAAAACCCGGAAATAAGCTAACCTGTTTGCAGCACGAACGCGAACGAGTATATTATAGCTTTATAAACAACGATACGTCAATCCATTCAGCGATCAGCACTTAATTTTCAGGGATCAGCTTTGTTCCTTCCGGCACCGAGACCAGGTCTTGGGCACTTCCTGAAAACTAAGTACTGAGTTTAGAATTTA
>CAZORT010000054.1:0-6953 GCA_964582575.1 uncultured Thermotogae bacterium | reverse complement strand
TTAATTCTAACGATCTCCTTATATGACACAGTATGAGCCTTCCTGTATACTGCACTTTGTAAATCCTGCCCCACTTTAATTTCAAGACGCTTCATGGCATACCCTCGCGTATACATAAAGACGACCTGGAGCGCTTCTGTCCCAACGTAGATAGCGATCCACATTATAAACAGGGAAGCATCCATCGCGATTAAGGAATCGATAACCCGCATGAAGAAAAAGGGCAAGATCGCACTTATCGAGAAGAAACCTAACTGAAGCAGCAGGGAAAGGTTCCATAATAAGCGGTACCGGAATACATACTGTCGCCAAAAGTGAAGAACAGCTCTGACTTTTTGGCTGATCCCAGTGTTACTCTTCATTAGAGCTGCGAACTTTCCTCTCTTTCCTTGCAGGCCATTGAAACACTTCAGGCGACCTATGCAGGCACCTCAGTGTCACGTTCAATAGCGGCAGCACTGGCTCAGTACAGTGGGGCCGTGTTAGTGAGCCAGTTTTCATTGCTCTCCGAAATTGACAGCCTCCCCACAGCACAATCGACCCTTGCAAGTCCGGCAACCGTCTGCCTTTTGAACGTCATACAGCCACAGATCGCAACCATTCACTCATTTCCTCTTTCCCCAAACCGTCGTCCCTCATTCTTCATTTACGAAAGATTAAACGGAAGATTCATTTTCCCTCTCTTCCCCTTGACCATCTTCAACGCTTTTTTCGCTTCGTTGAAGCGCGCTAAGATCTGATTGACTTCCCGTGCTTTTGTTCCACTACCAAGAGCGATTCTCTTTTTACGTCGCCCGTTGATTATTGCTGGATCGTTCCGTTCGGCGGGAGTCATCGAGCGGATGATGGCAATTGCTTTCTTCAGTTCGTTATCATCAACATTGACTTTACTGGCGTGTTTTCCCATTCCAGGAAGTTTCTCAATGATCTGAGAGAGTGGTCCTAATTTCGTCATCTGTTCTAATTGTTCAAGGAAATCTTGCAGTGTAAAGCGATCTTTTTGAATCCGTTCGGCCAGTTCTTTTGTCTTCTTCGCATCAAATTGCTGCTCCGCTTTTTCGATCAATGAGAGAAGATCGCCCATTCCCAAAATCCGTTCGGCCATGCGGCGAGGATGGAAAAGTTCTAAGTCTTCAATCTTTTCTCCTACGCCGACGAATTTGATCGGTTTACCTGTTACATGATTGATTGAAATAGCGGCTCCGCCACGCGCATCGCCCTCAAGTTTAGTTAATATAATGCCTGTGAGGTCAAGACGCGTATTAAATTCAGCAGCAATATTAACTGCTTCTTGTCCGGTCATTGCATCAGCAACGAGAAAGATTTCATCGGGCAAGGTCTTTCTCTTCATCGCTGTCAGCTCAGCCATCAGCGCAGTATCAATTTGTAATCTGCCAGCTGTATCAATGATCACTACGTCGCGCAGCTTCTCTTTTGCTGCTGCCACCGCAGCGACAGCGATCTCTTCCGACGAAGATTCAGCAGCAAAGAAAGTTGGAATATCAATATCTACTCCGAGTTTCTCTAATTGCTGGACTGCGGCCGGGCGATAGATATCCGTTGCTACTAAAATCGGTTTGCGTCCATCTTTTTTCAGTTGTGACGCCAGCTTGGCTGCGGTGGTTGTTTTGCCGGATCCTTGTAGCCCAACAAGCATTATTACAGATGGTCGTGAGCTAAGAACAAGCGGCGAGTTCTCTTCTCCCATTACCGTTGTCAGCTCGTTACAGACAATCTTTATCAGTTGTTGGCCGGGAGAGAGGCTCTCCAGCACGGCTGCACCGACTGCTTTATCACGTATTTTTGCCACGAGGTCTTTGACGACTTTGTAGTTGACGTCAGCTTCCAGCAATGCTAACCTAACTTCACGTAAGCCGGCTACGACATCAGCTTCGCTCAGTTTCCCTTTTCCCTTAAGGCGCGAAAATATCGAGCTTAGTTTTTCTGTCAGTGAAGAGAACATCTTTCTCCTTTTCTAAACAGTGGGCTTAAGTGACTATACGATCAAACTAATCCTGTATCTTCCAAGAAAGCCGTCCCTAAATTACCGGAGGCAAATTGAGGATGAGAGATGATCTCTTTATAGAGATTACGTGTAGTCATCACGCCTGTAACGTTAAATCGTTCTAATGCACTGTACATTTTTATTCGTGCTTCTTCACGATTATTTCCCCACACGATCAACTTGGCGAGCAGAGAGTCGTAATACGGTGAAATATTCATTCCGTTATACATATAACTATCAATTCTGATTCCGTGGCCACCAGGGAGTTCATTGATTTGTAACTTCCCTGTTGAGGGCAGGAACCCACGTGTTGCGTCTTCAGTATTGATCCGACATTCGATCGCATGGCCATGAAACTCAATCTCATGTTGTGTGTAACTGAGAGACTCTCCCATTGCAACACGGATCTGATCGGCGATTAAGTTTTTACTGCATATCATCTCTGTGACTGGATGTTCTACTTGGATACGCGCATTGACTTCAATGAAGTAAAAATCCCCCTCGCTATCGACAAGAAATTCGATGGTGCCCGCATTCTCATATCTAAGTGCTGTAGCGATATCGATTGCTGCTTGGTGAATAGCATTACGGGTCTCTGTTGGGATGCGCGGCGCTGGTGCTTCTTCAATCAATTTTTGATGGCGACGCTGCACTGAACAATCGCGATCGCCAAGATGGACAATATTGCCATGTTTATCGGCCATTATCTGTACTTCAACATGGCGTGGATTTTCAATGTATTTTTCTAAATATATCTCTGCTGCGCCGAATGATACACGTGCTTCTTCACATGCAGTTTGAAGAGCAGCCAGAAACTCTTGCGAGTTTCGCACCAATCTTATTCCTCTTCCTCCTCCCCCGAGTACCGGTTTAATGAGCAAGGGATATCCTATTTTCTTTGCCTCTTCTTCTGCTTCTTTAGCGGTAATCGGCTCTAATGTTCCCGGGATGATCGGTATCCCAATTGCTGTGGCTTCTTTTTTAGCTTTCAGTTTATCCCCGGTTAACTCCATTACTTTTCGTGAGGGACCGATAAAATTCAGTTTGTGGCTCTCACACGCTTCAACAAAGAGCGAGTTTTCAGAAAGGAATCCGTATCCTGGATGGACTGCTTGCGCACCACTGATCTCCGCAACGCTGATCATTGCCGGAATATTAAGATAACTCTGCGCAACCGGAGCTGGACCGATGCAATAAGCTTCTGAAGCCAACCGTACGTGTGGAGCTTCACGTTCCGCGTCGGAAAAGACAGCAACCGATTCTAGTGAAAGTTCACGACATGCTTCGACCACCCGTAGAGCGATCTCGCCACGATTAGCAATCAATACTTTATCAAAACTCATTGATACCACCTGTAATAACTGTTTTTTCCAACGGAATTTACCATCTTTTTCGCTCCTTGTTTGTGATCATGCCCGTTTATTTCTCTTTCCGCTCTGATATCTTGTTATACCTTAAAGATTGACTGAGCATATGCTATCTTATAGTATACCCTCCGCTCACAGAACAATCTAATATAACATAATCTCTGGCCGGTAGGTATAGCCAACTCGTCATCTATCCGTTATGGTTTGCTGTTCCAGTCAAATTTATCTCGTAATAGGGCAAAGAATGATAAGTGCTCGGTCAGATAGATCAGCTCAGTGGGAAATAAAGCTTGCTCAATTATAAGGCTACTACCGGGATTTAGGGTAACGAGCTTATCACCATCAGCAAAAAGAGCTATTGGAGTCTTAATATGAATGACAAGTCTCTCTTCCGGTGGGAAGATTATCGGGCGTAATCCAAATGTATGATTAGCAATCGGGGTGACAAGTAAACAAGCCATTGTCGGCAATATCATTGGGCCGCCTAAAGATAGATTGTAAGCGGTAGAGCCGGTAGCAGTCGCAACTATCAGACCATCACCACGATAAGCGGCGACCAAACCATCCTGTTGATGGAGTTCTAAGAAACAGAAACGGGTCTCTGCGTCACCACAAAGTGCGATTTCATTCAATACGGTTCCTTCTATCTCAGCACTATGAAATGCGATGCGCATCCTCTTTTCCACTCTAAAATTACCTTGCAGAATTTCCTCCAACGCCTGGGTAAGCATAGCAACAGGTACTTGAGTCAGAAAACCAAGGTTACCTGAATTTGCCCCTAAGATTGGTATTCCCAATTGAGAGAAGGCAGTGGCCGCTTTCAAGACTGTCCCATCTCCACCGAGCGAGACTGCAAGAGCATCTTTGGTATCTAAGTCTTCTATTCGCTTCTTGTGCGTAAAGGAGATTACTTTGATCCCTTTAAGTGAGCACCATCCTTTTAGTACGGCTGCGGAGCGTAGAGCCTTTTCTTTACGTGCATTTACAACGATAAAAATTTTTTTGATATCCACTGTTTAAGTTTAGCGATTTTGAACAGCGATGGCCACTGTATCCGGTCTCTCTGCTTGACGTACCGCCATCGGCAAATTACTCGCTCAATTACGTCGAGCAGAATGTACAATACAAGCCCGAGAAAAGCCATCGTCACCACTCCGGCAAACGCAATATCACGCCGAAAAGCAAGATGTCCAGCGATGAATGAACCAAGACCTTGCAAAGTACGAAGCGGCGCTGTTTCGCTTAAGAACAGCAGCGCCATTCCCAGCCCGATACTCACTCGCATACTGGTAAGGATCGCCGGCAGACTGGCCGGCAAGATAACGTGCCGGTAAACTTGAACCCGGTTGGCACCGGCGCTGCGTACACTGGCCAAATCTTCTTGCGTTACTCCCTTCGCTGCTCCGCGAGCGCTAATCAATATTTGAAAAAAGAGAGCCATTGAGATAACCGCAATTCTAATCGCATCACCAAGGCCAAAGATAATAAACAGCACCGGCAAAAAAACGACTTGGGGAATCGGATAAGTAATGTAAATTAACGGTGTTGCCAAGCGATCGAATCGTCGTTCATGCCCGATCATCAATCCGAGCGGAACAGCAACAAGGAAAGCAATCACCATGCTCGTTATCAACCTGATAGCACTGGCAGAGAGATGGCGGAGGAGTGCAATGCTATTGCGGGGGATTTCGATCAGTGCTTCCCACGGATCGGGGATGATCTCTACCCCACGCACTATTTCCAAAATAAGACTGAATATCCACCATAAGAGGAGTAAACAGGCAATGCTCATTACGGTGAAGAGTGTTCGTTTCATTCTTCTATTGCCATCCGAAGATGAGTCGTAATATCGTGAAAATCGATTGTTTCACGATAATCCAGAGACCCCATCTGCGGATTTTCCACGATAGTTTTGATCCGTGCCGGCCGTTTACTAAGGACAATGATCTTCTCTCCTAAAAAGGCTGCCTCCTTAATATCGTGAGTAACAAAGACCATTGTGAATCGTCGCTTTTGCCATAACTCCAAAAATAAATTTTGGATTCGTTCTTGTGTGATCGCATCAAGAGATGCAAGTGGTTCATCCATCAACATTACCGATGGCGTAATAGCCAGCGCACGCGCAATTCCTACCCGGCGTTTCATCCCCTCAGAGAGTTCAGATGGAAAACTCCCTTTGAATTCCGCTAATCCCAGCTCTTCCAGCACAGCAGCGGCATTTTCAGTTGGATAACGACCAGAGAGTTTGAGCGACAAATTAGCATTTTCCCATACTGTCTTCCACGGGAGGAGACCGGCATTTTGCAGTATCAGCGCAACGTCACGCCTGATACCAACAACCTTCTCTCCATTGATAGAGAGTGATCCTTTGTTCGGAGCGATCAACCCAGCAAGAGCGAAAAGTAACGTTGTCTTGCCGCAACCAGATGGGCCAAGCAGACCTAAACTTGCCCCCTGATCAACGGAGAATTCTACCTCATCTATTGCTTCGACTAACCCATTAGCCGTGCGATAGGAAATTTTTAGCCCCTCAACCTCAATCATTAACGCACAAAAAGATCGGTTATGATCGTATCGTAAGCGATCCGCACTCTTGCATACCTTGCTCTGATCAGCCAGTCCATGACAGCAGTAAATGAAGCAGGAGCAGGAAGAGTGGGTGTGATAAAATAAGGGATGGTTAGTTGTTCAATCACCTTAGGAGGTATCGCTGTTGGGTCACCAGGATCAAGCCCGGGAAAGAACATCTCAACTACTATACTGACCCCCATATCGAGTAATTCTCCTATACTGGTGGCATTCAAGCGAGCGATCGCCTGCTGATGGGCAATATGAAACCTCTGGACGGCTTGCTTATTCTGCTCTATGAATTCCCGTCTAAATATGATAACGCTGGGAACCGGTTCTATCTCTAAGAAATCTGCCAGGAGAATGATTCGAGCGCCACGGATCCTCAGCGGGATAAAATTGGTCAGAAAAGTGATATACGGTTCAGGGAGAACGACAGCAGGTACCCATCGCGGCATAAACGCAAAATTTGTTGCCATTGCAACTATATCCGTCCAAAACTGATAGTTAACGGCAGTATAAATATCAAAACCTAATTGCGCCAGCAATTGATCAGTCTGAAAATGAATATCACTCAAGTGTGATAGATGGATTCGCATTCTCTCATCTCTGGCTGCAAAGATATCTTTGATACTCGTTATGCCGGTACGACTTTGCGTCAATAGCGCCAAACCCGCTCCATTCTGCGAGAGAAAAGCAGTACTAGTGATAACGATATCGATTCCATCAAGTGCAATAAGGATAGCGGTGGTCAAATCAGTGACCATACCGTCTATCTGTCCTGCTCGCAGCGCCGCGATGCGACTCTCTTGGTCAGCTAATCCTTTTATCTGTAAATTAAGTCCGTGATCATTGAAGGTTCCCCATTCATTACCAATTACAACCGGTAATGACCCCATCATCGGCGGTAGAGCCATTCGCAGCAGCAGCTTCTCTTCTACTTCTGTCGCCGTACCGAGCGGATAGATTAACAATAAAGATAACAGCATAAGAGAAATTAGTTTCATCAGTTT
>CAZORT010000053.1:4311-7145 GCA_964582575.1 uncultured Thermotogae bacterium | reverse complement strand
TTCTGCTTTTCCGATCAGGCAGTGGCTTTAGCACGAATTCCCTCGGCAGCGATCAATCCAGTAACTGCTGCATAAACGATTCCACGCGAGTAGCCGGATGCATCTCCTGCGATGTAAAATCGCGAACACCCTGTCTCCATCATCGGTGATATTGGATAACGCGTATCATAAAATTTGATCTCTGGCGCATAGAGGAGAGTATTATCAGCGCTCAGCCCCGGTATGATATGATTAAGATTGTTTAACCCCTCAATTAAGTTAACAACGACACGACTGGGAAGGGCCATTGAGATATCCCCTGGTGTTACATCTGTTAAAGTCGGAGTTATCGCTGCCCTACGTATCCGCTCGTCATTTGACCGTCGGCCATCTTTTAGATCCTTTAATCGCTGCAAGATAGGCTTTCCTCCGCCGATCGTCGTTGCCAGCTGGGCAATCGCACGGCCGTACTCTGTTGTATCCTCTACTGGGTCAGTAAGTTCAATGTGCGATAACAACGCAAAGTTTGTGTTGTTAGTCTTCTCATCACTCTCTGCATGGCCGTTGACAAGTACATAATCAGAGTAACTCTCTTTTACGACAAATCCACGTGGATTAGTGCAGAAACTGCGTACCATATCGTCGTAAGTATCGGTACGCATCCGCAGTTTGGCATCGTACATAATCTTTTCAATCGGAGCATATATTTCAGCGGGAAATTCAACGCGTACTCCGACATCGATCGGACCGTATTCTGTAATAATATTCAATCGGCGTGCTTCTTCGCGTAACCAATAAGCGCTTGCCCGCCCTGGTGCAGCCAGCAGATATGTTGCTTCGATCGTCGGACTACCGGAAAGGACGAACAGGTCCCCCTTCTTTTCAATTCTGTTAATTGGATTTTCCAGCGAAAAGTCGATTCCTCCATCGCGCAAATAGTGGTAGAAACGATCGATAATTACCCTCACGTTGCTAGTTCCCATGTGGCGTTGACGCCCGCTAATAAATTCAATTCCATAGCGGCTTGCTTCTTTTTTTAATTCGAACAGACTGGTAGGGTCTTCACCTGAATATCTTTCTGACGCGCCAAATTGAGTGAATACTGCATCGATCTTATCAATATACTGTTGAATCGTTGCCTCATCACGACTAAGACTCGTTGGATCACCTCCGATTTTCGAGGTGAGATTGAGCTTACCGTCGGAAAATGCTCCTGCCCCTCCAACGCCGAAACTTATGTGTTTGCGTTGTAGCGGCTCTTCACCACGATCGATGAGCACTACTTTTAGTCCTGTTCCCCGCAATTCATAGGCAGCAAATAACCCCGCCGGGCCAGTTCCGATGATCGCTACGTCATAACGCATTAGAGCTTCTCCAATAATTCTGCTGGTCCGCGTATCTCAAAGTCAGGAAGAAGTTCCGCAGCAGCAACCTTCTGCCCATTCCGGTTCATCCATACTGTATGTAGTCCTGCCTGTTTTGCACCTGCCACATCTATCTCCAAAGAATCTCCGACGTAAAGAGCGTATTGCGGCGAGATATCGAGCCGCTGCAGCATAGAGGCAAAAATACGCTCATCCGGCTTATAAATACCAAGGTCACCGGCAACGATAATCTCCTGAAAAAACGTCTCAATCTTTAACATATCAATCTTTGCCCACTGTAAATCAGAGAGTCCATTCGTGATTAAACCAAGGAGAAATCGATGGCGCAGTCTTTCTAGTAACTCATCTACTCCGTCCAGCAGACGCAGACTCGCTATCCGAATATTAAAATCACATTCTGCTAGACACAGTGCTCGTTGCTGGTCGCCCTCTCCTTGTTCCTGCAGTAATTTAAGCCAAATGTTGTTAAGGATCGTTAACGCAAGGCTTTCTTTGGCCTCCTCTGCGCGCCATATTTCAGCATATCGTTCTGCGCTACTACCAATATCTCCGAGGAGGTCTTGATCAACGTTACATTGGAGAAGTGATCTTTTCATCACCTCTTCAATTGTTCCTGTATATTCACATAAAGTTCCGTCTAAATCAAAAATGATCGCTTGTATATCCAAGTTGACCGATCCTTGCTGATAGATTATCCTTCCAATAAAAATAAATTAGCAGACTCTTAATAATAGAAGAGGATTGATCTTAAAACAAGGAGCAATTATGCGAGTTTCAGGTGGAGAGAAGAAAGGACATAAACTTCTGTGGGATTTGTCTGGCACCAGACCGATGCGCGAGTTCGTTCGTACCGCTCTGTTCAACATTCTACAGGAAGTCGTTGTCGGGGCACGGTTTCTCGACCTATTCGCCGGAACAGGAAGTGTCGGAATAGAGGCTCTTTCACGACGAGCAGCCACCGCCTTATTCGTCGACCATTCACCGGAAGCTTGCGCAATCATTCGTAAGAACCTTCAAGCATTACAGCTTCTTCCTTATGGGCATGTCTACCAAGAAGATTTTCTTAGTGCATTAGATCGCTTCTATCGCCGTGGATATACATTTGAAATCATCTTTGTTGGGCCTCCGTACAATACTGGCCTTGCTGATCAAGCAATCCAGAAGATCGGGGAGCTTCCGCTCGTTGCAGCAGACGGAATCGTTGTCACTGAAGTTGATAAACGCGAAGTGATGAAAGATAGTTATAGCAATCTAACCTTATTTGATAAGCGTAAATATAATGATAATCTTCTCCTTTTCTACTCGCTTACAAATGAGAGATCGTCAGAATCGTCAGAATAGTTGATCTCCGATCAATCCTTTCTGTCAATGACGCTCAAGCCGTCGATTCAACTGGAGGTTAATGACGCACAAGCCGTCGCATGACGCACAAACCGTCGCTTCGACCGAAGGTCAATCGACCGGAGGTCA
>CAZORT010000053.1:0-4211 GCA_964582575.1 uncultured Thermotogae bacterium | reverse complement strand
AATCGACCGGAGGTCAAAACTCAACATTTCTTTTCCCCGCCACTCTCTCCTAAATTTGACCGCACTTGACAGATATGATTATATGTGATATCTTAATATATCCTCTCCAGGGGTATAGGATTAATCATAAATTTTGCGTTACAATAAGGAGAGTTCAATGTCAATCCCAGAAAGATCACAACAGAAGATTACAGACCGATTGAGTCGAATCGAAGGCCATATGCGCGGTATCAAACGGATGGTCGAAGAAAAACGTACTTGCACTGATATTTTACTCCAAATCTCTGCGGTTCGCGCCGCTATCGACAGCGTTGGAAAGATTATTCTCGAAGATCACATAAAGATCTGCATTATGGAAGCGATAAACAAGGGGACAGGTGAGGAAGCGGTAGCAGAGTTAAAGGAAACCCTCTCTCGGTTTATATAAACGGCACGTATTTAGCATTGGAGGTAAATAGTTAATAATGACAAACCCTACAAACTCAACAAACTCTACGAGATTCATCACCTGTCATAAAGAGACAATTCGTATCAGTGCAGTAGCTATCCTGTTAGCTCTTCCCTGGGCGCTGGAGAGATTTTTTGCTCTTCCCGAGATGGTTGCGGATCTCTTCACTCTTGCCGCAGTAGTCAGCGGAGGCTACCCGATCGCTATTTCAGCGATCAAATCGCTCCAGAAAAGGAAGCTTACTGTCGATACTCTGGTAACGATCGCTGCTGTCGCAGCTGTTGCGATCGGCGACTACGGAGAGGCAGGGTTTGTCATCTTTATCTTGCTGCTCGGTGAATTCTTAGAGAGTGTGACCGTTACAAAAACGAGCCAAGCGATCAAAGGATTGGCGTCATTGATCCCTGATACGGTCAAGAAGAAAGAAGGGAACGAGGAAGAAGAAGTTGCAACTGCTACGATAAAGATCGGTGATCTGATCGTTGTGCGCCCTGGCGAAAATATTGCTATCGATGGAGTTATCACACACGGAAAGGGAGCGATCGACCAAGCGTTAGTCACCGGTGAATCAATCCCTGTGCAACGCTCTGTGGGGGATGAAGTCTATTCTGGAACAATTCTCACCACAGGCTCACTGGAGATAGAGGCAACAAAGGTAGGAAAAGATACTACGGTAGCGAAAATCGAGAAGATGATCACCGAAGCAAGAACGAGAAAGGCGCCATTAGAACGGATTGTCGATCGATTCGCCAAGTACTTTGTTCCGGCGGTACTCATCTTTGCCGCAATCATCTATCTCCTGACATTCGATATCAGGCGAGCAATAACTATCCTCATTGTTGCCTGCCCATGTGCACTCGTCCTCGGTACACCAACAGCAGTTGTTGCAGCGATCGGAGCAGCAGCACGCAAAGGGATTCTGATCAAAGGTGGCAGAGCGCTGGAAGCGGCAGGAAAGATAACGACGGTCATCTTCGATAAGACAGGAACCCTTACCAAGGGATCACTAAAAGTGGTAACAGTGAAACCGATCTGCAATGAACACGACGAGAAGAATGTAGTCAAGCTGACCGCTATCGCCGAGAAACTCTCTGAGCACCCACTCGCCACGGCAATATTGGAGAAGGCGGCAGAATGGGGGTACGTCGTCGCCTCTCCAGATGATTTCAAAGTGAAACAGGGACAGGGTGTTGAGGTGAGAAATAATGATCTGCACATCATAGTTGGCAATCGCAGCCTACTGGCGGACAATAACCTCACCCTCCCTGCACAAATCGAGACGTACATGCAAGAACGAGAAGCAAAAGGTGAGACCGTCCTTATCGTTGCTCACAGCACAGAAGATTGCTCAGGAACCAGTAACGGGCAGGATAAGACGACAGACTGCTGTACTAAAGAAATTTGCGGTATCATCAGCCTGGCCGATACTATCAAGGTCGATGCAAAACCAGCATTGCAAATATTAAGGAGACGCAAAAAAAGAACAAAGATCGCTCTTTATACCGGCGATAATGTGCGCACTGCTTCATCTATCGCTGCTGAACTAAAAATCGATGTAGTAGCTGCCGAGCTCCTGCCAGCAGAGAAGAGAAGAAAAGTAGAGCAGTTGATCGCTAATGGTGAGAAGATAGCGATGGTCGGAGACGGGATCAATGATGCTCCTGCACTAGCAACGGCCGATCTTGGTATTGCCATGGGTACTTTGGGGAGTGATATCACTGTCTCGGCATCTGATGTGATAATTCTTCATGATAATCTTGCAAGCGTGCCGCAGGTGCTCAATCTCGGGAGTAAAGCAGTATGGGTGATAAGGGAGAACATCGTCTTTGCGCTTCTATTTAACAGCGGGATGATCGGCCTCGCCGCTTTAGGACTGATCAGTATGGTAACCGCAGCCATCTTTCATCAAATAAGCTCGCTGATCGTCATCTTAAATTCTATGCGTCTCCTCTACTGGAGAGAGAGAAATACACGTCGCAATTGAAAGAGTTCCGCGAAGAGATTCCAGTTATCGCGATAGCTCCCTGATTTCAGTATAATTGACGCGCGGAGGCCGGAATAATGAATAATATAGTGGAACAAAGAAGCGGCGCTAATCGCGTAACCCGATATGCAATAACGATCGGAATTACACTGATGCTCGTTATGGGAATACCGCTCCTCTCGCTCTCTGCTCCAAGGATCAGTGTCGATACTGACCGCCACAATTTCGCGCCGGTGATTGAGGGAATAGCGATCATCCATACATTTATTCTCCGTAACATCGGTGACCGATTATTAGAGATTGAGCGAGTCCGTACTCTCTGTCCATCTTGTGTCTTTCCCTCGTTGAGTAAAAAGACCTTGGCGCCAGGAGAAAAGGCGACTCTGCGTATACTCTTTGACACGACAGCGCGGTATGATGCCCCGATTGCCGATGTATTTATCTATTCGAATGATCCACAACGGCCGCAGTTACACCTGAGATTATATGGAACGATAACCCCTAATGAACCATATCACATAACAGCAAGGGAATTATACCTTGATTTTTACTTATTGATCGATCTGCGAACTATGGAAGAACATACAAGCGGCCATCTGATCGGAGCAATCAACATTCCCTATGAACAATTATTGTCCTGGGTTGCCTATCTTCCACGCAACCATCTGATTATCTTATACGATGATGACGGCTCGCTTAGTGATCGAGCCGTTCAGTCCCTGCTCACAGCGAATTTCAACCATGGATTGAGTTTACATGGCGGCCTTGCTTACTGGCAATGGCAACATAAGACGCAATATCTAATGACCGGAAACAATGGTAATATTCAGCAACCGGCGCGGATAAGAGAACCCCTCGGAGAGAAGAGACCTTATCATATTTCCGCAGCACAACTTCAGCGGTTCTTCCACATCTTAATTGATCTCCGCACACCGGCAGAATATGATCGTGGCCATCTAAAGGGAGCTTTAAATGTGCCGTATGGTGAAATTTTGCCTTGGGTCAATGATCGGCACAATTTACCACGAAATGTACCGATTATCCTCTATTGCCGGTCAGGAAGAAGAAGTGCTGTTGTAGTACGCATATTGCGCAGCGCCGGATTCAGTAATGTCAAGCACCTGCTCGGCGGACTCGTTGAATGGCAGCGGCGATTTAATACAGCATTACTCTTTATGCCACATGAATCAAAAGATCGATCTCAATAAACAACTAAAGAAAGAAGAGCAGATGAAAGTAATCGGTCTGACCGGTGATATTGGATGCGGTAAGAGCACTGTTGCACGTGAGTTAGCAAAAGAAACAGGAGTGGAAATCTGCGATTGCGATCGTATCGCCTGGAAAACATATCAGCCGCACACAGCCGTTTACCAGCAGCTCGTTCTCCGGTTTGGAAAGGGAATTATCACTACATCCGGAGAGATAGATCGCGCTGCACTGGGAAGACTCGCCTTCTCTGATAAGACGGCACAGACCGACCTTAATGCGATCATCCATCCTGCGGTGATGGAAGAATTACAGCGCCATATTAACGCCAGTAAAGAGCAAGGCACAAAGCTGTTGATTGTCGAAGGAGCGCTCCTCCTCACCTCACCCTACGTCGACCTTAATCTGTTCGACATTATTATCCAGCTTAAACTGAACAGATCGCAGCAACTTGCCCGACTCAGCAAAGAAGAGCACAGAGACCAAAAAAATATCGAGAAAATCATCGATATCCAACGCGCTATGGACCTCTGCAGTAAACCAGATTATATTATCGACGCATCAGGGACAGTA